>JAGWZB010000239.1 GCA_018969045.1 Planctomycetota bacterium
TTTTCGGAGCAAACCCATCTGTCCAAAAAAAATGTCGGGCTTCTCTTGGGTCTGCAAGGTCTTGCCATGAAACTTCTCAAGCTCAGGTTTATAGTCCAGAGAGTCTAAGTGGCTGAGTCCTCCGACCAAGCAGATTTGGATGGCCCGCTTGGCGATAGGCTTGGGTCTGTCCCATTTGCTTTCCAGGGATGGTTTGCCAAGCAGTCCATCTTGGGCTAGGAGCGAAAGAAGTGCCGTAGCACCCAGCCCCCTTTGCGACCACTGCAACCAGTCTCTGCGATTCCAATACTCGGGCTCTCTTGTCATCATTAATCCAGATTAATCCAGTATGAGGAATTCGTTCGAGTTCCACAAAGCCCTAGCAAGAGCTTTGAGTCCATGGGCTTGCGCCAGCGATCTAGCTTGCTCAAGTTCCATCGCGGTGGGGGCTCGCAGCAAGACGCTTTGAAACAACTGCTCAATCGATTTGTCCAAAGACCCATCTGTTGTTTTTTCTTGGCCAACGCGATCCACCAGGGCTTCAGACATCTGGAAAACAAAAGAACTGTTGATGAGGCTCAGTGCCTGAAGTGGGGTGGTGGTCATGGCTCGCTTGGGAGCTGTTGCCGAAGGATCGGGGCAATCGAGCACATCGAGCATCGAGACTCTCTCGCATCGTGGGTTGAATCGATAGATGGTGCGTCGGAAACACTCCGGTGGCTCCTGCGGTTTAGGGATATAGTAAGTCGTCCCGTTGGTGTCTTTGTAATCGACATCCACATACCCTGGTCCACCGATCGACCCTTTCAAGACCCCTGCGATTTGCAACATCGAATCCCTAGCCGACTCCCCATCGAGCCTTCGCAGCGGATAACGCCACAACAGTCGATTCGAAGCGTCTTTAGACAATCCATCTGGACGTGACTGAGTCGACTGCCGATAGGCACTTGAAGTGACGATCAAGCGATGCAGCGATTTGAGTTTCAAACCATTATCGAGGAATTCTTTTGCAAGCGCATCGAGTAGTTCAGGGTGGGAGGGACGAGCTCCGTTGAATCCCAAATCGTTAGGGGTTTCGACGATTCCTACTCCAAAGTGATAATGCCATAGGCGGTTGGCCATCACCCGAGCAAGCAACGACCGATTGGCTTGGGTGATCCAGTTCGCTAGGGCCATGCGTCGCTCTCCATCGGTAGCATTCTCGGGTAACCCGAAATCGCCCCTAGGTCCTCCGATCGTATCGATACCACCTGCATTTACCTGGGCTGCTTCTTTGTAAACATCCCCGCGAAGCAAAATCTTGGTCGGCCCTATCGAAGGGTTCGACACGACGCTGTAGATCTTTTTCGTGACGTTGGATCGAATGTCCTTAAGCTCTCGATCGATCCGCTGAATGTCGCTTTGCAGTTCTTTTCGCTGGATTTCAAAGGACTCCCCAAGCTGTTGCCATGCGTCGACGAGGTTCCATTCAAAGGAAGGGTTTTTGGCCAGCTGGGCGATGGTCGAATCATCCAACGCGCAGTCGAAGCAGGCCGCTTGATAGACCACACCTTGGAGCCAGCGATTCCCTCCTGCTGGACCATGCCGAAGTCCGATTAAGAACTGAGCTTGGCCAGCGGTGTAGGTTTGAAATCCGGTCCGATACCCCTTGCCGTAAGAAACTCCGTTGCGAAACGCTTCGATCGTCCCATCTGGTTTGTATCGCAGCGCGATATGGACTTTCTGGGAGGTTTCCTGCGGGCCGCCTAACGGAGCCGTTCTAGTAAATCCGTTGCTGCCCGCCATCCACTGACGGGGGTCTCGTTCCCCGAAAACAATCGCGTCAAAAATCGCTCCATCGAGAGTTTGTAGGCTCAGTACACCACCGCCAGCTTGATCCAAGGGGTCGATCTTGACCCAAGCGCAGAGAGTTTTCTCATGGACTTCAAAATCGACAGGGTCGGTTTCTAAATAAGACTTGCCGTCCAGGACCAAGCCTTCGCCACGAAGGCTCGCTTGCTGTGCTTCTTGGCTACCGATAAATCTAGCAGGCAAGCCTCGAATGGTATCGGTGAATAATCGCTGATTCGGTTCTTGGCCTGATTGGGGCTTGCTTTCAAAATTCCAGGCGGCCACCGGGAGTGGAACGGATGATTTGGCCAAGTTGTTTTGGCTCATGGCTACTTCCAACACCTGTTTCTGAAGAGTTCGAAGCTGGGCCAGCAGCTTGGCACGCTCGAGCTCCAACCCACGCTCGATTTGCCGCTGTTGTTCGTCGATGACCTCTCGTTCTCCGTGCATGACTCCTTGAATCGACGAAGCCAAGCGGTAGTACGACTCGGAGCTGATAGGATCAAATTTGTGCTCATGGCAACGAGCGCATTGGGCGGTCAGCCCCAGGAAGGCCTGCGACATTGTCCCAATCTTTTCTTCGAGCTCGTCTTGAAGGGCGATGCGTTTCATTCGATCGCTCGATCCGACTACGGTGTTGTGCACCCCAGAGACCAGAAAACCAACTGCCGAGAGACCTTCTTGGGTAGGGGCGATTTGATCCCCAGCGATCTGCATTTGTACAAAGCGATCGTAAGGCATGTCGTCGTTAAGGGCTTGGATAACCCAGTCGCGATAGTGCCAACTGTTGAGTCGAGGATAGTTTCTCTCGAAGCCATCGCTTTCGCCATAGCGGACCACATCGAGCCAGTGACGAGCCCAGCGCTCGCCATAAGCAGGCGAGTTCAAAAGACCATCGACCATGGTTTGATAAGCTTGCTCGCTGGGGTCATTCTCGAACGTCTGAATCTGCTGAAACGTCGGTGGCAATCCAATCAGATCCAGATACACCCGCCGCAGCAAGGACCGTGGGGATGCTTGAGGGTTGGGTGCTAATCCATTTGCTTGGAGTTTTTCCAACACGAATGAATCGATCAGGTTGCGAACTTCGAAAGCACTTGGAACCTTCGACAATTTTTGGCCGATCGGGATCGGTAAATCGGTGGTTGCTAATTCGCGGAGCGACCACCAATCGTACCCGGCTCGGTATTCGGAACTGATGCCGAGCCGATCAATGGGCTCGGCAGGTAACCGAGCACCCTTGGAAATCCAGTCGGCAAGCAACTGTTTTTCTTTCTCACTGAGTTTTCCTTTCGGAGGCATCTCCTGGGTCGAAATCACTTTCCATAGGAGGCTTTGGTCCCAGTTTGGGCTCAATACAGCACCAGAGTCGGAGCCCTTCTGCAGTCCGGTTTGCGAAGTCAAATCGAGTCCGCCGGCCGGATCGTTTTGCGAGTGGCATTCCAAGCAGCGGCCAGCAAGAACCGAAACAACTTGCGGGGAGACTTCGTCTGAAGGCTCCGAGGCAGTTAGGGCAAGGGGCCGAATCAGCAACTGAAGGCTCACCAATCCTGCAATCCAAAAGGTTCGAAGCACAGGTGGGTTCCTAGAAGTGGGGGGGATCGCTCGGGGGACGGACCATTGAACCAAAATTAAACGTTTTTCCTAAGTCTTCAGTATACTACCTGGAGTCAGTGACGCCAACCAAACGCCCATGACCCAATCGCGGATGCGAGGGAGTGAAATGATGAGCCAAGACCATTCGATTCATCCACTGGATCAGGACGAAGAAAGCCGGGATTATCGAGTTTATGCCTCCAATTCCCAGACTAGCCTCTGGGTGTTGGGGATAATTGGGGGTGTTTTTGGGTTAATTACGTTCTGTGGCGCTGCGTTGATCAACAGCAATCCATCGACTTCATTCCCTAGGTTAGGCCAATTGCTTTGGCAAATCGGGGGCTATGGGATGTTAGCGTGCTGCTTTCTGACGCTCTTTGTGATTCGACGAAAAAAGATTCAGAGTTTCCTTAGCAAAGCGATCAACCAGAGGGCATGGTTGGAGTCATCGTGGATGACACTAGTCATTAGGAGTCTGAGTGGGTTTCTGGTTGTAGCGACCATCTTGGCTCTGGTGCATGTGACCTTGGGGTCATACCGAAGCTTCAATATTTACTTTCGTTTTTTACCCGTACTTACAGCCATGGTCCTTGCGTTGATTGGGGCAACGTCCCGCGAGAGCCGAGCGTTTTGGATTGGGTTTGCGACAGCGATGTTTATGGGAGGTCTGGGAAACGACTTCGATCAATACCTTAGGTTTTTGGCTTCTGGGGGAAATCCCATGACGACGGTTCCGAGAATATCTGGAAGTCCAGCTATGCTTGGACGCCTTAGCGGGATCCGACAGATACCCGGTTATTCATTCGAGTACGGATTGCTCTTGGCGCAGATCGCGTCGTTTGGGTGGGCTATCTTCTCAGGCTTAATGTGTAGCTTCGCGGTCAAGTTTTCGCTGAGTTTATCGGCGCTAACCCAGAAGGAAAATGGTATCATTTCCAAGAGCGATCATTCATGATCCGATGCTTTGCATCAGGCATGGTTTTTTTCAGAGATCAAATCAAAGCATGAGACGAACCAATCTCCAAAGAGTCTTGCTAACTGGCATGATGTTTTCGGCCACCATGAGCGCTTACACGCTGGCTCAAAAAGCGGTCCGGAAACCGGACCGGACCAAGCCACCTCAGTTTCGTTCCGATGAGTTTGCCGGTGTTTTTTTTGCCGATGCAAAGTCGCAGCTCCAAGGAACCGCATCGCTGGGCAGTCCGGCTCCAGAGGCCGAATCCTCGATGTCACAAGGTGCTGGCGATTCTGGGGACGCCGAAGTGCTTGCCAAGGGGAACGATGTCTGGAAGCAGCTTATCAGTGGTTCGACGATCGAGGATTTGGTCAAGGAGTCCAAGTCTCGCGTGGATGGGATCATTACCACGCCAGCAAAGTTTGCAAGTGGTGGCTACGGAGAAGCAAGGCGGGAGTTTACACTTCTTGGGTCCCTGATGGGGATCATCGCCCAGTATCCCGAGGAGATCCGTTGGAAGAGCTCCGCACCCTATGCAAGAACGGCCTTTGCCCGCATGGCGGCTAACTGCAAAGTTGGAACTCAGCCCGTTTATAACGAGGCCAAGTTAAGGCAGCAGGATCTCCAAGATTTGCTCAAGGGGACTAAGCTCAATGGAACTCCAGAAGAGACCGCTTGGGCAGACACCGCCGATCGAGGTCCGACGATGCAAATCCTTGAATGGGCGCTTCGCGAAAACCTAGCGCCCCATACAAGCAACGAGGATAACTTTGGCAATAACCTCGATGAAATCGCCAAATACGCTGAATTGGTGGCTGCCTATGGTCAGATTCTTCAATTGGAGGGGATGACCGATGCCGATGATGAGACCTATGCCCAGTATTCGGCGGCGATGGTCAGTGCAGCCAAAGAGACACTCAAGGCCGTCAAGAGCAAGGACGCCGAGTTGGCTCGCACAGCCGTTTCCAAGATCGATCAATCCTGTAACAAGTGTCACGAGACTTATCGATAAAGCCATGGGGATTCGATTCAGTTGCCACATGTGCAACCAACCGTTGCATGTGAAGGACTTTCAAGCGGGCAAACGGGGCAAATGTCCTAAGTGCCAAGGTTCCTTTCGCGTACCGGCCAAGGATTCCGACTTTTCGTTGGCAGTCGAGGAGTCAGCGGCAATCCCGGCGGTTGGCAAATCCACGGCACAGTCCAAGCTCAAGTCCAAGGGCTCATCGGTCCTCGATGCGAAGATGCCAGAGAAGAAACCTCTGGCCAAGAGCGTTTCACCACCCAGACCTGATCCTCGGACCGTTTCGACAGAGTCTGAGTCGGTGCAGTCCACAAGTCAGATCAAGCCCAAGGACACGTCGGCAGAGAAGCCTACAGAGAAGCCACTGGAGGCGGACTCTTTAACGATGCCGCCGAGTCTTTTGCCGTTGCTGGATGTTCGATGGTTTGTCCGACCTCCAAGTGGTGGCCAGTATGGACCTGCGACGACTCAAATGCTTTTAGATTGGATAGGTCAAAAGCGGGTTACGGCCGATTCGCTCTTGTGGCGCGAGGGGCTCACGACCTGGGTTTCGGCGCGCGAACTGGTCCCCGAGCCGTTTGGGGGGCAATCAAGTTCGGGAAATGCAGTTTCACTGGACATTCGGCCACCTGTGCCTGCACCGCCAACAATTGCACCAACTTCTGCAACGAGCGTCGCATCGACGACTCCAGTAACCACTCTGGGGGGTGTTGCAAGCAACAAGGCTGCGATTGCGATGAAAAAGAAAAAGCAGCTTAAGCAGCAGTGGATAGTCTTGGGTTTTCTGGTCACCATAGCGATTTGTTTGGTGATTGCACTATTTGTTATTCTCACACGAGGCGTATGAGCAAGCTAATTTGCCATCAAAAGGCCGATACCAATCGTTACGCACTGGTTGGAGGAACGGCCATCTTACCCGATAGGCTTATTGAGAACGCTTACGTCGAGTGGATCCAAGGCCGGTTGACACGAGTTAGCCAGATACCCAAGCGGATAGCCAAAGAGGTGCAACTTTTCGACGCGACTGGGCGTTATGTATCTCCGGGTTGGGTAGACATCCATGTTCATGGCGGCGGGGGAGCTGACTTTATGGATGGCCAAGTCCAAGCCATTTCGACAGCATGTTTGACCCATTTGCGTCATGGGACAACCACTATTTTTCCGACGACCACGACAGGTTCTCAAGAATCGATACTTCGCATGATCGATGCAGTCGATACGACGATTCGGATGTCCGATTCAGGATTGCAGACGATCCAGGGGGTGCATTTGTATGGACCATATTTTACCCCTGAGAAATCGGGTTGTCATCGCAAGCAAGGGTGTCGGGTTCCCGTTCGATCGGAATATGAGCGGTACTTTAAGACAGGCCGTATTGCAATTGCGACATGTGCAGCCGAGCTCGATGGCTGCATAGAGTTTTATCGATACGCCAAGAAGCAGGGTTGTTTGGTTACCTGTGGGCACTCGAATTCCAGTTGGACTGAGATGGCCAAGGCGCACAGCAATGGAATGACTCATGTTGATCACTTCTGGTGCGCGATGTCATCGGTCGCATCGGTGAGAACTAGATTAGGAACTCCGATGCAAGGTAGTATGCTTGAATTCGTATTGGCGCATGAGACGATGAGTACGGAAGTGATTGCCGATGGGTATCATCTATCGCCTGAGTTATTGCAGTTTGCTTGGCAGATGAAAAAGCCATCGATGCTTTGTTTGGTTAGCGATACAAGTCGAGCGCTTGATATGCCGGCCGGAGAGTATGCCTTTGGGCATCCGGATGAGAATGTTTGGATTCACAGCGACGGTAAGGTAGGTTTGAGTCCAACTGGAGGGTTGGCAAGTTCGGTTGTGGCTTTAGACCATTGCGTCAAGCACATGTTCAAGGTGACGAAGATACCTTTGTGGGAAATCGTTCGGATGGCTAGTTTAACACCCGCGCAGCGGACTGGGATTGATCGCCAGTGCGGCAGTCTTGAAGTTGGCAAGCGAGCAGATGTATTGGTTTTGGATAAGAACCTGCGGGTTCAGAAGGTGTATTACACCTCTGGGGGGTGCGCACTCTGAGACTGGGCTGCCTAAAGGAATCTAATTGTTTGCGTGGAGTTCACACGTTTTTTGCTGCCATGGCCCAGATAAATTGCTAGCGTTTCCAATCTTGGGAGTTTGGGGACAGTCCCTGGTCCGATTCTCGCGCCGCGCGGAGGCATTTGCTAGCATTTGTGATTTGAAAAACTCGGGGACAGTCCCCGA
>JAGWZB010000240.1 GCA_018969045.1 Planctomycetota bacterium
TAATCCAACAGAACAGCAACAATCCCGTAAATGCATACCAGGCTGGTGAATCTTTAGGAAAAAACGGTTGCACGGCGTTGGAGGTTAGATCGTGAAGTACATAAGCTGCCAGCGCGTTGACGCCAAAAGTCTTCAAGAGCGGAAGCTCGAACTTGCCCAAGTCGCATGCGATGTAAAACAAAACAAACACAGCTAAGGAAAAGCCCGCCGCGAACGTCAGGTACGAGAGGGTACCGGCTCGCTGGCTCATCATCCAGTAATTCCACTGGCGTTTAGAGCTGTCTGGGGGTTTGATAAAGGGTGGTTCGGCAAGCCAATCACCTACCGATGCCTGTTTCATTTTGTTCTCGCGACGTGTCGCGTCAGGAACCACCGGATCTAGTGCATGTTTGGCAAGTGGTTGAGAACCGGTGTCTGTGGGGCTAATGTCGTAGAAACGCGTCCCGCAAGAAAAGAAATAGCCCAATAGCATCAAAACCGATGCAGTCAGGACCGACAGCCCGATCGCTCTTTTGGGTTCCATGGGTGGTGAATTCCCGGAACTCTCGGCCGTGAACCAATCGCAAGCAAAGGTTCCTAGCATCGCAGGAATGGTCCAGGTCAGAAAGCCTAAGGGTCCACCGTCAATCGCATTCGGAGCAGTGTTGCACCAAGTGTAGTTGAATGCATAGGAGAGGATCACATGCAGGATCGCCGATCCAAGCATCCAAAACAAGCGAGTTTGGAGCCGCCTGTGGATGACTGGGACAATCCACAAGGATGTTACTGCGATATGCATGAGCGTCTGAAACCAATTGCGTTTGAGCGGTTCCTGAATCGCGCCCCAAAAACCGATCTCTTGGAGCTGCTCCCAGTTCGCAGCCCGCGGCGATACGGTATAGACTACCAAGGCTACCAAGGCCAATCCCAAGAGCCGCCTGACGATTCGGCTGTACGTTTGAAGCGTTGGGCCTTTCTGCAGTTGGCGTCCAACAGTCAACCTGAGCGAGAATCCCACCGCAAAGAGAAACTGCGGCATGATCGTATCGGCATAGCTTAAATAGTCATTCGAATGCTTCCATAACTGGGGACATGCAGCATAATCACCAGAGTAATTGACGACCAACATGCCAAGAACCGTGTAGCCACGGAATTGATCGAGCGACGAAAGTCGTCTGCCAAGCTCCCGTTTTGGATCGGTGAGTGCAAATGGCCAGGCAGACTCAATTCCAGAGGATGTACCATCTGTCGAATTCTTGAAGCAAGCATCTGAAGGCATCAACCACCTACCTAATCAAACCGGATCATTCCTCCCAATTCGTTATAGGTCCAGCGCAGATGACGTGCAACGTGTGGAAAGCTATTTTCAATCGTTTTAATGCAGTTCGCTTCCTATCCCCAACGGGACGGCCTCAAAAAGAACCCAAATTAGCTTTAGAAAACAGAACTCTCGAGCGTTGGTTTCGCGTCGCCGAAGAACGCCCGAGAGCTCTGCGCAAATGGAAAGCCAGGGCCATCATCGAATCAGCGGAAAAGCTTCTTAAAGAACCACTTGCTCTTGGTCGGTGCACTGTTTTGACTTGTCCGCACGCCCTTGGAAGTCGATGGAAAAGCAGTACTCTTTTTAGGCTCAAAGAACCCGAGCTCCGGATTGGACTTTCTTGAAATCGGATCGCGAACCTGTGCAATAGAAACATTCGCAAAACCAATTAGAACACTCAGTCCGATACATGCTATCAATACTCTTCTCATGCGAGAAACTCCTCTCGTAGTAAACTGATTCGGGACTACCTCAGCAAAGCGTCCTTGCACAACAGGTATCCTTCTGCGCTACTACCGGCATCGCAAATACGGTGCCACATGAGATCGACCTTCAAATCCCACGCTGCAAGTGGGAAATCGACTCCAAGTGTCAACGCAAGGTCACAGATGCAGCGATCTGTGTGTCAACGCAAGTTGACGCTTAAGCTTTGCGCCGAGCACTTGGATCCACGCTAGAATATCCAGGAATCTATTTTCAATTAGCAAGCATGAGCAGTCCACTGGAAAGCCAGTCTAAGGCCTTCTTTTGCTCGCCCGATATCTGCCCTTACTCGTTATGAGCTTTGCGATGGCCAAGGAATTGAATGGACTTTGCGAGCACTTGCTTTACGGAGTTTCGACGATCGCGAAGATCGTTTTTCGGCAAAGCGATCTAAGCATTGTTGCTGCTAACAAGCGAGCGGAGCTTTTATATGGGTACTCACAAAGCGAGCTTGAGTCGCTGAGTATCCTGGAATTATCCTCGGACCCACCATCGACGCAGCGGATTATCGATCGATTAACGAGTATCTCAGACTCTTTGTTTCACAGTGAAACCCCACTCAGGCGTACTCATCGAAGAAAAGATGGATCGGAATTTGTCGCGCACGTGGGGTTCGATCGCTGCTGCTTCGAAAACCAGACTTACATGTGCAAATACGTGCAGGATGCTTCGGGTGTTTTGCATACCGAGAAACTGCTCGACGAGAGCACCGAGAGATTTCGCGCCGTCGCCGACTATACCTACGACTGGGAGTCCTGGATCGATTGGGACGGAAAACTGATTTGGGTCAACCCAGCTGTCGAAAGGCTGACCGGTTTCAGCGTTCAAGAATGCTTACAAATGATCGACTATCCAATCCAGATGGTCGCTCCACAAGATCGCCCAATGCTCGAGCAAATCATGCAAGGAGCCATCGCTGGAAATTCAGGAAACGATATCGAGTTTAGAGTCGTGACCAAAGATGCAAGCCTCAAGTGTTTTGCAGTTTCCTGGCAGCCACTTATCGAGCCCGTCCATGGTGCACTAAGCACCAAACCTAGCAGTTTCAGAATGAGCATGCGAGATATCGCTGATCGCAAACAGATGGAACAAGCCTTGAGGGAACACTCGTTGCATCTGGAGGAACTCGCCAGTCGACGCGCATTGACCATCGTAGAACTTGAGAAGAAGAAAATCCACACTCAGAAGCTTGCAGCCATGGGCGAGATGGCTGCATCGATCGCCCATGAGATCAACAATCCCTTGGCGGGCGTCAAGAACGCCATCAAGCTCGTCGGTGAGGAGAGTACTCTGGGGAGCCCAAGCCGAGAACTACTGGTTTGCGTCAACAAAGAAATCGATCGAATTGCAAAACTAGTCCAGCAGTTTCATCAGCTCTGCAGACCTAGCTTAGGAGTGCCAGTGCGAGTCGACCTGCATCAATTGGCTCTACAAGTCCTTGTTTGGGTCCAAGCTCAATGTCCCAACAAGTCGATTCAAGTTCAATGGATCGGCTGGCCCGAGGCCTTCGATTGCGATGTCCACGAACCAGAACTTCGGCAGATCCTTCACAATTTGATCCTCAATGCGTTCGAAGCTTCCTTGGACGGGGAAACCATTCAGCTGGTTTTTGAAAGAGAAAGCCACTGCGAACTGTTGCTTAAAATCGTCGACCAAGGCAATGGAATCGATCCGGATCAACTCTCCCATGTGTTCGAACCATTCTTCACGACCAAATTCGATTCCCGTCAACCAGGAACCGGACTGGGGCTTTCGGTCTCGCGAAGCCTTGCTATCGCACTCGGAGGTACCATTGAAGTTGAAAGTCAGTTAGGGCAAGGATCGACGTTCCTTCTTCGATTAAAGATTTCAGAGTCGCTCGATCCACCCTATCGGAACTTAGGTCCCATGGAGTCATCGTGAATAAACCTGTATTGCTGCTAGCTGATGACGAACCCTTGTTTGGAAAGACGACGGCCAAGTATCTTGAGGCTCGAGGATTCCAAGTGCGTTACGTTGTTGATGGTTTTGGGGCAAAAGATGCCCTCGCCAACGGTGGAGTGGATTTGATCATTGCGGACCTTGATATGCCAGGAAATCGGCAACTGGAATTGATCCAGGCTTGCAGGAGCGCTTTGCCCGATATCCCTTTCATCGTAGTAACCGGAAGACCATCGCTTCCTAGCGCTATCGAAGGAATTCGGCTTGGAGTTCACGACTACTTTCTGAAACCTCTAGAACTCGAAGATTTGCTCCATTCGATTCGAAGAGCATTGCCAGCGAAATCCGAGCCGGTCAGCAGCAAGCAATCCTTTGATGAAATATTGGGCTTAAGTCCTGCAGTTTCGGAACTGAAATCACTTGCGATGAAGGTTGCCAAATCCAATGCGAGTGTATTGATACGAGGCGAAAGCGGGACTGGCAAAGAACTACTCGCTAGAGGTATCCACAACCATAGTCGACGAAGCCAAGGCCCTTTCGTAATTGTCGACTGCACCTCGATCCCAGAGGCGTTGTTTGAGTCCACTTTGTTTGGTCATGTCAAAGGTGCCTTCACTGGTGCCATCAGCGATCGCGATGGCTTGGTCTGGCTTGCTGATCGAGGGACGTTGTTTCTGGACGAAGTCGGAGAATTGCCCATGGCCATACAGTCGAAATTGCTCCGAGTATTGCAATTTGGAACGTTTCTACCGGTCGGACAAGTCGAGCCTAAACAGGTGGATGTCAGGATCGTTGCGGCCACGCATAGGGATCTGCGAGCGGAAGTCTCCCGTGGATCCTTCCGGCTAGACTTATACTATCGTCTCGCGGTGCTTGAAATCATTTCGCCTCCTCTTCGACATCGGTCCGAAGATATCGAACTCATAGCCCGCCATTTCCTAGCTTGGATTGCCGCGCGAGACCACCGCCAAAACATAACGATTAGCGATCAAGCCATCCGAGCACTTGAGGAGTACCCGTGGCCTGGAAATATCCGGGAGCTTGCCAATGTCATTGAGCGATGTGCATGCTTGAGTTCCCACGATGTGATCGGAGTAAACCAAGTCCTAGACGCCTTGCAAAAGCATTCCTTACCAAACCAAGATCCCAAGCTAAGCCAACCTGCGGATCAGGAGCCGACACAAGGCAACGACTTCAAGGAATCGCTCAACCAGAGCCACAAGCAGGCAATCGAAAGTTTGCTTATGCGTCATCGCGGCAATGTATCACAAGCGGCCAAAGAAGCCAAACTAACCCGGCAGGGATTGCACAAAGCCATGCATCGATTGGGTATCCGCGCCGATCAGTTTCGAGGCTGAATTTCGATCGGTACGTTGCAGAAAGTCAAAGCGGCCAAGCCGTTGATGCCCTTGAGCAACCGATCCTGTCGCCAATCGATCTCCTTGAGATAAGTGATCGTTGTCGCGCCGGTCGGCTCGGATAGTTTGAGCGTAAGAACCTTGCCTGTCGCACTCCCACGTACCTCTTTGATCCTAACCCCGTCGAGGTAAAAATCGTGAGCTAGTTGCTCCTGCCACTGGATCGGCTGATCAAATTCCAACTCGATCGTATCGCGATGGTTGTTGAAGCTCGCCCGACAAAGGTTCGGTGCAGTAAGTGGTTGTTCCGATGGAACGTTGTAAAAGTCCCTTTCAATCAAGGGTTGCGCCATCTGGGCAAACTTTCCCCAACCCTCAAGGGGAAAATGGCAACCACCTTCAGGCTCAACTCCCAAAGTGGACAAAATACTCATGTTCGAAAACAGTTTCTCAAGCTGTCGCTGCTTTTCTCTAAGCATATCCCCCGAGCCTTGGCGACCTCCCATGCTGCAGGAATTTGGCCAAATCTGAAACACATAGTAACGCTGCACATTCGGGAAATCCTGTTTCCATCCCGCAGCCATATCGACGAAGTACTCGTGATAAGTCTCCCATCCGTATCCGCCGGTCGGACCATCGGAACCTTGATCATTCTCTCCTTGATGCCACAAGATGGCTCGGATCCCATGCGTTAGCTTGGCTTCCCTAATTCGCCACAGCATGCGACCGTAGATGCTCGATAGATCCGCCGGATTCATCGCGTTGCGTTGATGCTGATCGATCCGAGTCCCGCCGACAGCGGCATTGATCATGAAGATCGGTACTTTCTGGCTTTCCACAAGACGTTTGGCAAGTTCCATTCCCCACCAGCCCAGCTCGGCACGCTGGCCGTTTTGAGCTTTCCAGACCGGGAGTACCCACAAGTTCCCTTCGTTGTCCTTGGCGTTGTCGGAGGGTTTCGCGTAACTTCGAATCCAAGTATTGGTTTCAGTTGGAGATTTCTCGTGAGTATCCGTTGCTAGCGCGTTGGACTGACCGTCGATTAGATAAGCATCCCCGCAAACGATATCACCAACGCTGTCGAGGACTTGATCCTGATCGATACCGAATTCAATCCGATACTTGATCAGTCCTGCTTTCAATTTTGCCGATAGCCGAAACCTGCGGTCTGCGTCGAGTTTGGTGGTTTCGGAGTGCACAAGTTTTTCGTCGGCGTAGAGTCTAAGAAAAACTTCTTGCGTCTTTGGGGTTATATTCGCATCGAGTTGTCCGTTGTAATAGAGCGTCCCTTGGCTCTGGTCATCGCGCGAATAGAACTGTCCTTCTTGTGGTTTCTCATCGCTGTCTGGGGTCCGAAAAACCCAACTGTCTTTTGCCGGTTCCCTAACATCGATACGGATCGACTCGGTGGACCCAAGGCCTCCGTTGGAGATCGTGGCTGTGACATCCAAGGGACCACTTTGCTGGGAACGCTTTAAAAGGAGTTTCCCGTTGGCGAACTCTTTGATGAGAGCCAATGGACCTACTTTCCATCGAATATCGATCGCGCCTGCTCCTGCTGCCTTCATGGAATCCAGATTGCTGATGTTGGGAATGATTTCGATCGTATCTCGACCGTTCCAACTTGCAGGTGCAGAAAGGGTGAAACTAGGCTCGGGGATTCTCTCGAGGATCTTGATGTCGATGTCCTGAGTGCGTATTCCTTCAGGATAAATGGCTTTGCATTGCAAGACGACGCTTTCGTCTTTTGCAACTCGGCCTGGATCGAATTCAACCCTGAACCGATCGACATCCAAGATCGATTCGCGCTGGTCCTTTTTGAGGATCCAGTAGATTTTTTGTGCACCCAAAGCCTTGACCTCAAACGTGGTCTTTGAACCTTCGTCGATGATCGCGCTTTGGGGCAAGACACTGAACTCGTCTCCAGGTTGAACGACGATTCCAGAGAGGGTTTGAAATTCTTTTTGGTTTTCGTATTGGAGTTTGACCCAGTCCGCAGATCGAACCGTGTTGGAAAGACGCACCTCATCGATAACGCCAGAATAGTCGTAGTGGTTGTACCAGCCACCGATGTAAAATCGCGCAGGGGACTTGATCGCAAGTGGAGCATCGGAGGTTTTCGAGGTGTTGCTAAGTTCCCCGTTGATGTAGATTTTCGAATCGCCTTTCTCATAGGTATGGAAAATATGGGTCCATTGATTCAAGGGGATTGAGCCTAAACTCGATACGTTGGCACCCGAAAAGTAGCACTCCATTTCAACATGAGGAGGGCTTCGGAAATGCATGATCACTTTGCCCTGCGCATGCTCGTTACCCCAACCGAGAATCCTCCCGTTGGTCTTTTCGGGACGGATCCACGCTTCGCTCGAATGAGAATCAGAACCCTTTGGAAGACCCTCGATTTGTTCACCACAAAGAATGCCCTGTCCAGGCATAAGGTGCCTCGCAGAGCCTATGCGACCCAATGTTGAAGAAGTCAGATGATCCTTGGTTGTGACCAAACCGACATCGTCAAGCAAGGTGTCATCCATGTGCAGTACGCTCAGATAGTGGTTCGACGC
>JAGWZB010000241.1 GCA_018969045.1 Planctomycetota bacterium
TTCTTAACGAATACTTCGCTTTCACTGGTTTTTACGCAATACGTAACATGGCCTTTTCGAGGATTAATTCCTCACCCACTAGTTTGAAGGTTTTTGGAAGTGATACATCTATTGATAACACCAGCGTTTTTTCTGGTCTTGCCTTGTTTAAATACAACAACGATACGGCACCGGATATCGGTGCGAATAAGTATCTCGGATTTCGGTTTGGTCCAAGTGGTACCTACAATTACGGGTACTTTGAACTAACTTGGACAAGTGCTCGGAACGAGTTTGAAATCAAATCCGCTGCCTACGAAAGCATAGCCAACACTCCGATTTTCACACCGAGAGACGGTGGCGGTGGCGGCGGTGGCGGCGCCGTTCCTGAGCCCGCAAGCGGGGCGATCGCAGCGCTCCTCATGGGCGGAACTGCCCTGCGTCAATGGCGCAAGAAGCAACGCCAAGAGTCCAACGAAGCGGTCGCTTCGTAATTGAGGTTTTGCCTGAGCTCTTTCCACCCTCACCCCCCGGCCCCCTCTCCCGCCAGCGGGCGAGGGGGAGCCGTTGGCAGAGAGTTGAGGGAAAAAGTAGAGAATCGTATAGATGAATTGGAAAATTCGCTAAGAACGCACATTCCGCTTGGCTCCCCTTCGCCCCCGGGCTTTGGCGGGGGAGAAGGGGTGGGGGGATGAGGGGTGGCGCGCTGGAGGATTACCAAACCCGCTCCGATGCTAGAGATGGCTTGTTAAAATTGGCCAGATAAGAATGTTCGCGGTAAAGGGATCGACTGCCCGACACTCTTTGCGGCTAACTGCTCGGATGACAGATGGGCTGTCGCCCCTTTTTTTTCAACTCAAACACCACCGATGTCCAAAAAACGATTGCTGCTTGTCGGCTGGGACTCTGCCGATTGGAAATTGATTCATCCCCTCATGGATGCAGGTGCCATGCCTGCCCTCGAAAGTCTCGTCAATTCTGGCTCCAGCGGTAACCTGACGACCCTCGAGCCACAGCTATCTCCGATGCTCTGGACGTCAATCGCCACCGGCAAGATGGCTTATCACCATGGTGTGCCAGGCTTCACCGAAGTCGATCCTCAATCGGGCGCGATCGTCCCGGTCTCTGCCGCGACTCGGAAGTGCAAAACCATCTGGGAGATGCTCGCCGAGCGAGGACTCAAAAGTCACATCGTAAGCTGGTTTGCAACCCAAGGCGAACGTGATATCCCCGGCAAAATGGTCTCGAACATGTATGGCCATGTTCCGAACGTTCTACCCGGCTCAGATCCCGAGTCTTGGCCTCCACCCCCACCAGGTACCTATTGGCCGGAATCGCTCGCAGAGCTTTTCAACGAAGACCGCGTCAGCCCCCACGACATCGACCCGGATTATGTGATTCGACTCTTCGTTCCAAACGCACCGAAAGTCGATCAATCAAAAGACCAACGTCTGTGGGAATTGGCCAAGCGGCTCTCCGAAGCCTTCTCTGCCCACAATGCAGCAGTCCGATTGATGGAGATCGACCCACAGTGGGATTTCTTTGCCGTCTATTATCGCACGATCGATGAGATCTGCCACCAGTTCATGCATTACCATCCACCCAAGATGGATGGGATCCCCGACGAAGATTTTGAAATGTACAAAGACGTGGTCAATGGTGCTTACCGTCTCCACGACCTGATGCTCCAGCGGCTTCTCCAATTGACCGGCCCCGAGACGGCAGTCATGCTTGTATCGGATCATGGGTTCCACAGCGATCATCTTCGCCCAAAGTTCACCCCGCGAGTCCCGGCAGGGATCACCGTCTGGCACCGCCCCCAAGGTGTGTTCATCGCGTCGGGCGAAAGTTTCTGTAAAGACGCACTGGTCTATGGCACGCGTCTATTGGACGTGACACCTACGGTGCTGCACTATTTTGGATTGCCGGTCGGCCAAGACATGGAAGGCCGGGTGCTCGAAGATCTTTTTATCGAGAAACGGTCAGTCGAAACAATTCCGAGCTGGGAATCGATCACCGGTGCGGTTCGAAAAAGAGTACCGCTGAGCGATCAAGAAAACCGCGCACTGCTCGACCAATTCGTGGCCTTGGGGTACATCGACGAGATCCCAGAAGACAACTCGGTGGCGATCGCTGAAACAAACCGCGAAAACGACTGGAACATGGCTCGGGCTTACATGTACGCCGGCAAAGCCGAACAAGCTCTCCCGCTCTTGGAAAAATGCTTTCATGCCCAGCCTTTTCGATCCGACTATGCGCAGGTACTCGCCAACTGCCACTTGCAACTAAGCATGCTCGAGGAAGCCGATGCGACGATCGATCAAGCTCGCGACCATTTCGGTCGCACCGAGAATGCCGATTTGATCAAGGCTTCGATCGCTATCGAACGAGAGGACTTCGCCGTAGCGCTGGAACTCCTGCAGGGCGTCCAAGGCAAGATGCCGCAAGAGGTCCAGATCCAATTGTTCTTGGCACGCTGTTATGCAGCCCTAAGGCGTTGGGACGAGGGGCTGGCGGCAGTTGCCCGTGTGTTAGAGGCAGATCCGGATAACGCACAAGCTTATTTGGTCAAGACACGCATCGAGTTGCATCGCAACAAGGCCCATAATGCCGTAGAGTCGGCGCTTACGGCGATCGGTTTGCAGTACGGCAATCCCAGGGGTCATTACTTGCTCGGAACTAGCCTGCTACAGCTTAATAAGTTAAAGGAAGCCGAGAAGGCGCTGCGTAACTGCCATCAGTTGGCACCGAGATTTCTTCCTGCACTGCGTATGCTTGCGCGAGTTTATCACCGTTTGGGTGAGTTTGAAAAGTACACCCAGATCGAGAATCTCAGGACTCAGACTGCCGCTCAGATGCGTGAATCGGAGGCAAAAGAACTCGTGAGATTGCGATTGCTTACTGCCGAGCGGAAAGCGGATCGCGATGCGATCGATCGAGAGAAGCAAGCCGAGCACGATCGCAAGGAGGCCGAGATAGCAGCCATTGAGCCGCTGGAGATTCTTATCGTATCGGGGCTGCCGCGATCGGGCACATCACTCATGATGCAGATGCTCAAGGCCGGTGGGATCGAACCGATGAGCGATGGCAAGCGGACGGCCGACGACGATAACCCAGAAGGGTATTGGGAGTGGGAGGAGATCAAGCAACTGCCCAAGAACCCAAGGATCATCGAGCAGAGTGTTGGCAAGGCGGTGAAGGTGATCTCGGCGTTGCTGCCTTCGTTACCAAGGCCACATCGTTACAAGATCATCTACATGGTCAGGCCCGTGCAGCAGGTGGTCGATTCGCAGTGGGTGATGCTTGATCGCCAAGGGCAAAAGGCACGATCGGAGAAACTGCATTTGATCGAGGTGCAAGAGGCTCACAGCAAGCAGATTCGTCATGTGCTCGGTCAAAGTGACCGAGTTGATTTGCTCGAAGTTTCTTATCCGGATCTGGTGGCTGATTCTGGGCCGATCATCGAGCAGTTGGAAAAGTTCTTGCCTGGGAAATTCGTCCGCTCCGATGCGGTTCGTGCGTGTATCCAGCCAAGGCTTTATCGGAACCGAGGTGGTTGACCTCCGCCGACAGCGTCGCTAACGATCTCCATCGCCCGAGCTCGCGCTCTCTCCGAGAGATCCCCCGAACTCCACCCCAGGTTTGGTCCAATCGCAATGATAGTTTTGGAGATATCTTATTTGTGAACGGTGAGTTGACATGGTGGGTTTCTAAGATCCTCCACTTTCAACTCTCTACGATCTACTCTCTAGCCGCCTCGCGGTTGGCCGAACACTTCTGCATAGCGATTGCGAAGCTGGCCAACAGCCATTTGCTCCATCGCGGCGATCTCTTTTCCGACATTCAGTTGCATGTTTTTCTCCATGGATTGTGGGTAAATCGGACTCGCGGCGAGTTAACCGCCGTGGACGACAGTGAGCACGTTTTCGCTGGAAAGCTCAAGCCGATCCGAAGAGGATTCGGCAGGATTTCCAGCTTATATGCTCTCAGGTAGCGAGTCTCGCTCCCGGAGTCGAAGGATGCCGGCAGCTAGGATCGATGCAACATCGACGAGTTGTTGCTCGTGCGGTGTGTGCGTAGGTTGAGCGCAGTTGGTCATCGTGAAAAACTCCACAAGAGAATGGCCACCGATCGTGGCCTGGATAGGTTTGTTGCCTAGCTTGGCCCTATTGTTTACCTACCGGGCGGAGGTTCGAGTTGGCGGGGGAAATAGCTGGTAAGAGACAGAGGTAATCGCTCGCATCGAGTGAAACAATCGAGGCCAACCCGAAACGCCGGCGAACCACTCTCTTGACAATCCATGGCGTATCACGTTAATTTCCGCGGCCTGTACTTGTGAACCATCGAAAGGCCAGGAACCCATGCAAGTCCCCCAGAAACTGACTTTTGTTTTGATTGTTTTGATTTCTGCATTTGGCTGTAGGGGCGGGACCAAGTGGGAACCAATTGCCGAAAGCGTGTGCAAGAAGTACGAAGATCGCCTCGCTATCATGAAGAATGTTCAAGCAAAAGAGGATGCCAAGAGCGTCGTTTCCTC
This sequence comes from Planctomycetota bacterium, assembly GCA_018969045.1. Taxonomy (GTDB): domain Bacteria; phylum Planctomycetota; class Planctomycetia; order Pirellulales; family Pirellulaceae; genus JBKCUI01. The sequence goes on from JAGWZB010000241.1 coordinate 4,517, forward strand.
GTACGAACGTTGGCATTCTGAATATGAAGAGCTAGTAGATCAATTCCAAGAGACTTTGCGTAAATACCAAGGCAAAATGGATTTTCCGAAGTATGACACTTTTAGAAAACGATGGGCTAAATTGGACGTGATAGCCAATGAGGAAAGGTCAAGGCTCGACAAGATGCATGGCATTGGGCCTGCGTACGACCCTGAACTCGGAAAAATGACTAGAACATCGTTCACCAATCCGTTCCGCTAGATTTTAAGATCTCGCGAAGTCTTCAACTCAATCATCCTCGAAAACATACCTAGCGCCTAAACGAGATCCCTCGCACGAATCGCCGCAACTAATGGGTAACGCGTGAGGCTCGCTTGATCTAGGAAACGCGTGGCCGAGTCTCTAAAGCTGAGCTCCATTTCAATTGTCGAGTAAAGGGAAGTCCCGTTCGAATGGCAAAAAAGAAATCGAAAGCGAAAAGAACTGCTGACACAGATGCCTCTCTTGTGTTCGCGATGGATCAAATCAAGCCAAAGATCGAGCGAATTCTTGCTCTGGACCTGCGGACTGAGGAAGCTCGACAAGAGCACACCGAATTTGTCTATCGAACTCTTTGTGAAATGGCAGCGGATATCGAAAAGGTTTGGAAGGCCGCTGGCGACTACCCAGAAGGCGTGATCTCGGGCGACGTCTGGATCACCGGAGCGGACTACGCATCGCACGCTAAAGCCCTAACGCAGCATTTCGCCGAAAACGGTTGGCTGAAAAACGAGGCTAATGCGAGCTCGCTGTGGGTACAGGCCACCATTGCCGTCTGCTCGCATTATCATGACTTGGTTGGACCGGCCATGAACGCCAGTGCCGATTGCAGTCGACGACTAGGGGATATCAACCGAGCGATTGAAATGTGGACAGCCGTGGTCAAGGATTTTGGCTTTTTGCTAGATGGATACGACCAAGATCCCGACGGGCCAGAGGATGACGCCCGAGTTGCAATAGAATCTTTACGTGAATCCTGTCTTGCTTTGCAAGCAGCGGGAAAGAAGACTATCGATTCCTTTAAACTAGACAAGCTTGTTTCCAAAGCCAATCGTATTTTGGCACGTCCGACCCCGAAAGACGATAACGAGTAAATCAAGTACAGAAGCCCGATCATGTCAATCAGTACTCGCAAGCTAAACGACAAGGATCTCAACCGCTTTGAGCGTGGGGTACTCAAAAACATTCAAAAGCATGGCTGGCATGCTAATGGGATTCCGGGTGAAGGTACGACACCCAACTGGGCTTACAGTGTCGGACTCTTTGCTAAGTACGGTCAGCCCGAGTTGATCGTTTTCGGACTAGAGATCGAGACGATGCATGAGATGATTGCTCGCTATGCCGATCTGCTGCAAGCCCTCAAAGAATACGGCGATGGCGTCAAGATCGACAGCATCATTCCGGGCCAGTCATGCGTTCTCCGCAAAGTCCATCTACCGTGGCGCGAGCCATTGCTCCGCTCAACCAGTTGGTACTACCACTACGAAGAGTATCCGGTGTTGCAGTGCTTTTGGCCTGATCGATACGGATACTTCCCGTGGGAGGATCACTGTAGCAAACGCAGTCGTAAGGCTCAGCCGCTGCTGTATCAGCGATCTGTCGAGAAGACTGGTTTGCCCAAGTCGCTGCTGGTTGACGAACCTTGGAGATTCGCCGATTCTCCTGATACCATGTGCTTTACCAGCAACTATGTCTTGAAGGGTTCACCGATTACGCGTGTCTATCACGACTATGATGGCGACTGGCAGTTTCACGGCGATCAAGATGCGGATAGAGTGAAGCCGCAAATTGTGTGTCTTTCTTGCATCGTGGAAATGGACTCGTCAATCGAAGAGTTGCAGGATCTTCCCTATGGTTGGATGGCGGAGCGAAAGTCGCCCAAGCACAAGTGGAAGCGTATCAAGCATCATCCATTTCCAAGCTTTGACGAGGATGGCTACTACCTAGAGGACGCTGTACTCCTCTCGGAACACCGTGATGACCTCAAGCCACCGTCCGAACGAAGGCGCGAGAATTGTAAAGAAGGCGACAGCGTCAAGTTGCTGTTTCGCTTTGCGGCGGAAGATGCACCACGTGAGGATAACCAGACCGAACGAATGTGGGTCACTATCACAAATGTAGATGACGACTATGGCTATTACACCGGAGTCATTGACAATGAACCGATTCACTCAGCTGCAGCGTACGGCGACGAAATACAGTTTCATCCGCTACATATCGCAGAGATCATCAAGAAGCGGGGACGATGGTCATGGAGTTAGACATCACCTGGGCTGGTCCGCCCATCGATGATCTGCATGCGCTGAAAAGGATGCCAGACGATCTGAAAAAACTGCGAAAGTCGGTCAATGGCTTAACTCACGCTGTAGTTCCGTTTGCCGGCGCGCTCGAATCGAACGGAACAATCGTGGCCAATCGGAGACGCAGGGTAACCGCAACCCCTCGGTTTACTGTTCACTCCCCGGTCGCCATTTCGCAACTTTTTCTCGGGGTGCGAGAGCAACCGGGTTGTTAAGCAACAACGCTTGTTAACCAGAGAGTCTGAGAGTTCGAAAGGGTTGCTTCCGGGGTGCGAGCCCAACCTCCATGGTTGCTCTCGGACCCTGAGAGCAACCAGTTCGGAACTTAAACGCGCGCCGCGATCCCCGAATCGTCGCAAACCCTAAGAAATCCAGGGCTTTAATGCAAAAAGCCGAGAGCGTTCACTCTCGGCTTTCTGTGTTAACTGGTTAACAGGCTCGTTTCGAGCCAAAATTCTTAGCTCCCCGAGCGAAACTCTCCTCGAATATACCCGAGACTCTCGCGCCTTGAAATGCGAAAAACCCTGGAAAAACGGGCTTTTCAGTTTATGCCCCTCGATACAGCCCAGTGGACGTCCCCCGTGTCGATCTGTCGATTGGAGCAGCGTTGTTAACCAGTAGCGAGTTAGTTTTTGGCACGTTCAATGGTGACCCGTAGGTTGACAACGCGCGATAGCAAAACGCGTCGTCTACTGGGCGTGGAAATTAAGCAAAGTGTCCTTTCGGTATTAAGCATCGAGAAAGTAACGGCATCATGCCATGGGTTTCCTGGGATTT
>JAGWZB010000006.1 GCA_018969045.1 Planctomycetota bacterium
CCGGAACCTCCCCAGCGGCGCAAGCGAAGGACGTTTCGATCGTGTAGCACCGAGAGCTAGCGATGTCAGACCTGGCGGCAGCTGCTCAAGGACGCTGAAGTCGGTCAGCCCGAAGATTCCAAGAGACAACGACTCCAGGCTTTGAAGCTCACAGAGGGCTTCGACGCGAGATGCCTGCATCAAACAGTCTGCAGCAAAGTGACGGACGTTTGGAAGTAGACGGACGAAGCTCAGGTCGCATTCACGCGAGTAGTGTCCATAAACTCGCAGTTGAACGTCCGGCCGCGTTGTACAGAAGTGCTCATTGACCAGACTCCACACGCCATCGCGGACCGGTTCGGAGCACTGGAGAACCCGCAGACGCGGCTCTTCTGCGAGAGCGCGAAAGTCATCCGCCGATGCCGAGTCATTGAACTCGGCTCGGGTCGCGTCCGCCATCCGGATGCCGCCCATGGGTGTCATGGTTGTGCGCCTAACGACCGCGATAACCGAGTCGCGGCGATAGATTTTCCATTGTTAAGAACGACGACTCCGCGACTGGGAAACAACACATCTTGCATTCGGGATTGATCGCGAGCAATTCGTTTAGAGAGTCCAAAGAGTGTCTCAGAGACCTCATCCCAGGTGTCGATCAGCGGCGCAAGATTCACGGTCGCAAACCAGATCGGACTGTCGCTAATCGGACCAGTTGACGTTTCAATCCAACCTTTAATCCAAAATGGCACGATACCCTCACGATCTGACAAAAAAATTTCCTGCCGAGGATATTGCAAACGTCTTCGCCGACCATCCTAAGAGCTTGCTCTATCGGGCTTATCGACGGTCAGTAGCGACAATCTTTCAGGTTGCTCCAGGTGCACCAAAAGCGCCAATGCACAGATCTCGGCATAAACCTCCTGACTAAGGCCTCGCTTTCGCACGATGGCCGTCGCCACCAACAAATCCAACGCCAATTGCCATTCGCCCGCATTGGTGAAACGCCTTACATCCTCCACCTCAATGGGCGTGAAGGTTGGTAACTTATCTACCAGTTGGTCAAAACGCTCTATCACGGAACTCATGCATGCACTCATGGCAAGGATACTGCTCAGCCTGCAACAAGATTAATTCAAAAGCACAACCCAGGCTACTGATTAAACGCCTTCAAAGGCGCACTATTAGGTACATTTCATGTGCCGTTCTGTCGTACTTCATCAAGTGCAGATCGTTCCCAGGACAACGGCACAACGGAGTGTGCCTATTACCTTGGCTGACACAAAGATGTCTTCGGATGATTTCGGAGAAATCATCCGACATGGACCATTGGCCTTGTTAGCGACTAGGCAACAAGTAGGTGTCTGGATGGACCGATAGCTTGTTGCCTACACGGTGCTGCTGGATCGACGTAGAAGCGTCCCAAAGCTCCTGCCATTTGGCCATTTGCAGATCGAGTTTCCGAAGCTGATCCATGGTCTCTGAGGAAACACTCTGCCACATCTGATACGATTGCTCTTGTTTGGAAGCGATCGTCGCTGAGGCAAATTGATTCCATTGCTCCTGGGCATGACTGAGCCATTGTCGCTTGTTGTGCTCCAAAGCACTTTCCATCTCGAAAAGTATTCGTGGCTCTACCGCGATCGACTCCCATGCCACAGGGATCGATTTAGGTTCTAAGCGATCTGGGCGTTGAAGGGCTTGCCGAAAAGAAATCGCTAGCGGACTGAGTCTAAGTTGCTCGGATGCCCGGGTCGATTGCCGGGGATCCCATGGCGCTACGAGGCTCACGGTCCGCTCATCGTCGCCTTGCTGGACCTGGATCCTCAAACGGCTGGGATTGGCTTCAAAGGCTTGCTCCCCCGGACCTAAGTACCAATGGCAATCCATCAGGATCTGCGCCGCGCCATCGGATGGACCTTGGCCCCCAAGACGCCGCTGCGCTTGAATCTCTAGCCGACCTTTCCTATCAGGCAATTCAAAATTCCAAACCGATGTGGTTGGATACTCAATCGCTCCGCCCCATGCCCACTGGCAGCTTTGGCATTCAAAGGGAACACTCAACTTCGAGCCCCTTGAGTCAACCAATTGCCCAGTTAGTGACGCTCGCCGAATCAGCGATGAAGATTTGCTAGTAGAACTAGCACCAGATCCCCCAACAGGTGTCTTGCCCATAGGACTCATCTTCATGGCAGAGCTGACTAAATCGCAATAAGCAAGGACCGTCGGGCACACCCGTTGCGAGTAGGTTTTGGCAAGTTGCTGAATCTGAAGGTCTGCGTCTGGAACCATCTCCATCAGTTTGGATTGAAACCGTTCCGATAACGATTCAGAGGCCTGCGCCCATCGTTTCGCATGGTCCTTGCCATGACCTCTTGCCTGGATTCGAAGCTCCGCTATCCGCTGCTTGATCGCATGGAATTCCTTGGCCATCCATGCAGTGTACCTTCGATCCTCCAAGTTCGAACGCTGGGACAGAAGCGTTCGATCTAAATCCGATCGAAGCTGGTCGGCTCGGCTTATAAGCTCTCGCGCTGTCAAAAGAACACGGCCAGCATCGCGATCCATCGAACCAGCTATGTCGCTTAGCCAAGGCTCGATCCAAGCCTGAACATCCGGTGGCGTACCCAATTCATCGGGAAGCGTGGGAAGTTGAATAGACGGTGTGTTTGGGATAAGGGTCGGAACATGGACCCCCTGAAGGTCCAATTCATTGACAATCAAGTCACCCTTCCAAATCGATCGCATATCCAAAATCGCATCGGCTCGATCGATTTGAACCCTCAGACCGTCGCCAAACTGAACTTGCGCATCAACATAGCGAACGGTCGAATTCTCGAACGAGGTGTCCATCGATTTCGAGGCGATGCGAACCGGAAACTTCGACGAAAAATAGGAAGTGATCAACGAGCGTCGTGCGGAATAGACTCCTGCGAGTGCAAGGATGCAGAGAATTCCGATAAGCCAACGACGCCATTTCATCATCAGTATTCCTGTTGGTCCACCGGACTTGCAGCGCCCGGATTGCACGTCTGAGGCTTCGCCGCCCAACTGGCTGTCAAATGCCTAAGAAGGTACCTCAGGGACTCGGTATGCCCACCGATGGCGATCGCTTTTGGAGCCAAGGGAGTTGCAACAGGAGATTCCATAGCATCCGACTTGGGGCCAGCATTCTCAATCATCGGCTTGCTCGATCCACTCGTTACGCTCGCGGGTGTGGTGGGTTTGGGCATCTGAGTCAGCATAAAACTCCAGGCATGTTGAAATATGGGACTGAATACCGCTTCTTTAGCATCGGACACACGTAAGCTCGAATTGAGATCAAATAACAACGCTTGGGAAATTTCCCAAACTGCCCAAGGATCCCGCGTTTTGCTATCATTGATGAATGATTTGAGCGACACCCTCCTGCTTGTGAAAGACAAAAACAATGCGCGCTATCCTCGGTTTCTTGAGCCTGTGGATCCTCTCTTGGCCAGCTTGGACCCCTTCTGCCTGGATCGTATCTGCCCACGCACAGGAGCGGCCTCCAAACGTCGTTTTGATCCTCGCCGACGACATGGGCGTGTTTGACTTGGGCTGCTACGGCAGGAGCGATCATCGCACGGTGCACTTAGATCAACTGGCCTTGCAGGGGATCAAGCATACGAGCGCTTACTGCGGTTTGCCCATCTGCTCAGCTTCGCGAGCCTCATTGCTGACTAGCAAGTATCCAGCCAGATTGCACCTGACAACCTACTTACCGGGCCGAGCCGATGCGACTAGCCAACGACTTATTCAACCGCAGATCGAGCCGGCACTTATCAGCAGCGCCCAGACGCTTGCCGAGGTCTTGAAACGGTCCGGCTATGCGACTGGAATCTTCGGGAAGTGGCATTTGGGATCCGGCCAATCCTCGGCATTGCAACAGGGGTTTGATGTTAGCGTCGAGCCTCCTGGAAACGGCGATCCGACGAGCACCGGGGGAAAGAACGAGAACCTGATCACTGACAAGGCGATCGAGTTCATCAAGGCAAACGGCGATAAGCCTTATTTTTGTTACGTTCCTCATCACTCTCCACACATCATGCTCCATGAGCAGCAGAGCAAGATCGATCGCAACGCAAAGGCTTGGAATCCTCTCTATGCAGCCACGATTGAATCTCTGGATGAATCGATTGGAAGGCTACTCAAGGCTATCGATGAATCGGGTCAAGCGGCCAACACCATCGTGATCTTTTCAAGCGACAACGGTGGCTTGCACGTACCCGAGGGGCACCCAACTCCAGCGACTTACAATGGCATCTATCGGGCAGGCAAAGGCTATCTTTATGAAGGTGGATTGCGGATCCCGTTGCTGGTTCGATGGCCTGCAAAGATTCAGCAATCCAGGACCATCGATGCACCGGTATCGTTGCTAGATATCATGCCAACGATTCTCGAAGCTGCTGGTATCGAGCCAGGCAAGAGTGTCGGACCGGTCGATGGACAAAGCCAACTGGCAGCCTGGACCCAAGGCAAAACGCCTCCCGAGGATCGTGTCTTCTATTGGCACTTGCCTCACTACACCAACCAAGGGAGCAAGCCTACCGGAGCGGTCCGACGAGGCAAATGGAAATGGGTCGAAGACTATGAAATGCAAACCGGTGCGCTGTACGATCTGAGCCAGGATATTTCTGAGCAAAACAACGTAGCCAAGAGCCATCCAGAGGTCTCGGCTCAAATGCACCAACTCTTGGCAGGTTGGAAAAACAGCATCGCCGCCCAGGAGTGCCTGCCAAACCCAAAGGTCAATCCAGAACTCCATGCGGATTTGTACACCCTTCAAGACGCTTCAACCATCGATGGACGCAGCCAAACCGCCCAACAAATCGCAGACGCTTGGGCCGCTTGGAGAGCCAGCATGAACCGTGCGATCGACAAGATCCCCGCAAAACTGAAAAAGACCCAAGGTGCACTAGTGCTGCATGCAAGCGACTCGAAACCTCAAGGAAAACGTATCCGATACGAACCGGAGACTTACAAGAATGTCGTCGGATACTGGACCGAAGTCGACGATTGGGTCGAGTGGTCGATGCAAATCCCCGCATCAGGCGTCTACCGCGTCGAGCTTCACTGCGGATGCGGCTCAGGAAACGGCGGATCGATGGTCGATGTCCAAATCGACTGCCCAAAAGCCGACCCAAACAACACCGACAACTCTGAAATCACCACTCATACGCTAGAATGGAAAGTTCGCGATACAGGCCACTTCCAAAACATCGTTATCGAACCCTTGGGGACTGTCAAACTCCAAGCCGGAGCGGGGAAACTTCGCGTCAAACCGAAGACCAAAGCCGCCGCGGCTGTAGCGGATATACGCGAGGTCCACTTGATCCCAATCGGTGATTGAGCAAACCGTTGGTAAGTGGCTCAAGGCCTCGCAGGTGGTACTTTCACCGGGGTAAAAACTCCATCGTTTTCATCTGCGATCACCTTTAAAGTCGCAGCTCCGATCGGGCTGTGTAAAAGGACGGTATGGATCGGTATGCTTACCGAGACCGTACCATCGTCTTGTTTGACTCGATTGTAAAACCTGAGTTCCTCAACCGTGCGGTCTTGGATCTCACCATCGGAGAGCAAAAAAATTGCATCAGGCTTGAGCTTCAGCGCCAATCCGATGCTGCTTGCAGGTAATGTCGCACCGCCATGGTTGATGCTGTTCAGCCATGAATTCAAACGGTAAATGCTTTGATCCGTCGGCGGTAAAAAAGAACCCGTCGGTGGATACAAATCAAACATCGGATGAGCTCCTATGTCAAAACTGATCACAAAGAACTCTTGATCCACAGACAATCCCTTGATGGCCCGAAGTAGTTCTCGACGAAGCGTTCCCCATCGAGAACCCTCAAGCATCGATTGAGAACTATCGATCACGAAAACAAATCGCTGTCCTGGAGCATACGTTCCAAAGAAGGAAGCTCCTTGACCATAGCCGGGCTCTTTCTCAGAAAGGATTGATTTTTTCCCAGCAGCCATAGCCGCCGCAGTCGCTTCTCCAAACACTCCCGATGGAGCCGAGGATACCAGAAGTCCACCATCGAATGCTAGCGGCGTAGGACTTGCTGAGAGCGAAGTCAGCGTGGTCGAAGCCACCGAGTCTTGGACGTCTGGCGTCTTGGACATCTCCTCTTGCGATGCGTCGCTTGCAATACTGCTGGATAGCTCCAGATGTGTCAGTTCGCTTGTCAGTGATTCTTGGCTCGAATCGACCAACAATCGAATCCCCGTTCCTTCTTGGCCACTGCCTCCGATGAGAAATAAAGCCATTCCAACCAGTAGGCTCAAGTGGACACACAGGCTTACGAGGATGGCGGTTAGGGACTGTGCCCTAGGGAGCATCCTTGGAGCCTGATCGCTGGAGTCTTCAACTGGCGGCAGATTCATAAGCACACCGCCAGGGTGTCAGGTCTACGGCAAGATGCGGTTCTGGGGCCTGGGAACAAAGCGATAGGTGCCGCCATTTTCGTGCGCCAGCAGTTGCATCGAACGTTGGAATTCATCGCGGAAAAAATGGATGACATGGATCGGGACCTGGGTCCCTCCGTCGGATAACAACCCCTGGGAGGTATTGAGTTTGCGAACCACCTGGGTCCAATTATCGAGTTTGGTGTCGCCGTCGAACAGTAGGAAAATCCCATCGGGCTGCAATTCCAACGCGGATTTCACCGCTTCGATCGGAGGTTTCCCATCCTTTTGAATCGTAATTTTTCGAAGCCACTGGACCGATTTTTCAATATTTTCCGGAGTTGCGCTGACGGGCTGGTCAATTTTCTGCCCCGGCTCCAACTCAAGCGTCTCGACTTGGCCACCAAAGAAAAGCAATGCAAATCGCTGCTTGGATTGCATCGACCGCAGCGACCTTAAGATCTCCTCCTTGGCCGCATCAAAAGCTCGATCCCGACGCATGCTCGGGGAGGCATCGATGATGTAGACAAACCGATTTCCCACCGCTTTGGAACCAAAAAACTCCGCCCCTTGCGTGACCTTGTTGCCCGGTGCTCCAGCCTTGGTCATCTGCTGGGAAATCGAACTCGACTGCGCCACAGCCTCGATCCCCAGATCGACCTGATCGACCGATATCGCATCGGTGTCGACTTGGATCTTTATCTGCGAAGTATCCGGCGATGACAGATTTGCTGTATCGACGCTCGTTGAGTCCAATTCCGAAATCGACTCCATCGGCGTTTCCATCAGCACTTCATTGGACTCGACCGTCGAAGCAACCACGCTTAACACCGGTGTGTTGTGCACCGTGACAACCACGCAGACGGCCAAGATCCCAAGCATCAGCCCATGGACCGCAAGACTGATCCAAAGATCCAATCGATATTTCGCCAGCTTCCGTTTTCGCAGACCAACGGGCGTCGGCCCCCGGGACTCGTTCTCTACGGAAGTCTTCGCCGCTGATGGCTTCACCGCTGACGTCTTCGCGGCTGACGTCTTCGCGGCTGATGGCTTCACGGCTGATGGCTTTGCGGCTGATGGCTTTGCCGATGATGGCTTTGCCGATGATGCTTTCTCTGGAGTGGCTAGTGATGGAGTGGCTAGTGATGGGGTGGCCAGTGATGGGGTGGCCAGTGATGGGGTGGCCAGTGATGGGGTGGCCATGAAAGGGTCTTTTGCCGAGCTAGGTAGTCGCGTCGGCCGTGGTTGCTGGGCTTGCGCCTTGGTTTCAAGCGGTGCGGCATCGGTGTTGACCGACCTGCCGGAGTCAAAGTCGATCTGGGTGCTGTTTTCTTTACCTTCACCCAACGGCTCGCTCGGTTTGGCAGGGTGACAAGCCCTCCTGCTGGCTCCTTCGAGCATGCTGGCCCATGGATTTTGCGTCACCAGCGGTGCGGGAGACAGTTCTATGGGATCATGACTCCAGGAGCCAAGCAACGCTTGCAGCTTGGTCTGATCCCCGATTTCAGCAAGCGCGATGGCTTCGGCCAAACAGGCCGCTTGGGCACGGTAGCGCGCAGCTTGTTCGCGGCACTCTAGCGATTGCTGAACCAATCGTGCGCGTTCAATGAGACGCTGAGTTTGCAAGCCGAATGCCTGAGTGCGATCACCCTCAGTACCACCTACGTTCGAGTGCATCGGTATCCTCCTTGGCAAACCTGAAATGCGGATCGAGTCTGTGTGAATCTCCTATTGTTCAAAAAACTCGAAAAACTGCCCGATTTTGGTTCAAAATATTTTCAACCATTCCCAAACGCACTGCTTTGCCTGTTGAAGCTTGTGAATCGCTTGCTGTGGGTCGCCTCCGGAACACAGTACCGTAGCGATCGGCATCCCAGCGGCAAACGCGACCTTGGCATCAAGCCCGCAAGTGACTGGAATCTGCGGGATATCGGCCATCCGAAACGCAAAACGATCCAGTTCCCCGAGGGTGCCTTGCCACCTGGATTGCCATAGCCTATCTAACTGCGTGGCATCGGCATGGATGTCACTAGGTGCATACAAAATTCCTTTTCCTAGGCTGCGCCCGCAGGTCACTTGAGGTCGGATCCAATCGCTCGCTACCAGTTCCAATTCGGGTTGGATTTGCCCTCCTTGGATGACTGTTAAATGCTCCCGCATCCACGAAACACCTTGGCCGATTTCGTGCAACTCCATACTCGCTGACCAACGCGGATTGATTTCCAGGAGCCACGGATGTCCCATCGGATCGAGTTGAAAGTCAGCTTGCCATAGCCCTGCTAAAGAGGTCTGCTTGGCAACCAACTTACCAAATTTCTGCAGCAACAATTCCAAGCCCGAGTTGACTCGAAAGGGTGCAATGTTTCCGGCATAGACAAAGGCCGATGGAGCATCCAGATGCTCGGCTCGGAGAGCTTGGGCAACACCGACCAAACAAGTTTTTTTTGAGTCCGAGCAGTAGGTCACCCCAATCGTCACCCCTGGGATAAAACGCTGCAAATACCACTGATTGGTATCTTGGATGCTAGAAACAGATTCAATCAATTGAGCGATTGTTTCGATGTACCGAACATGGACCCCTCCAGCACCAAGTTTTGGTTTGAGCACCCAGGGCGATTGCCAGGAGATTTGGGCCTCTGAGAACGGCGGTTGCAAGGTCGATGGCCAACCGATACCCGATTGATGCGCCCAGTCCTGCCATCGCTGGACACTACGGATCTCCTGCAAAGCCTGGGGCCTCAGACCACAGAGCATTCCGTGCTTGATGCACAAGCTGAGCAACTCGGGTTTGTTCTCGATCCCTCCGCATAGCACCAGCGGCATTCTCTCCGAGCGTTCGGATTGGACCAAATCCGATTGCAAGTCCGATTGCAAATCCGATAACGCTTTGGCAAGTGCGATATGGACCAGATCGGCATCGGCAAAATCATCCCAAGCGTAGATCGTTTCGCATTGCGCTCTCTTGCAGGATTGAGCTGCGGCCCGACAGGATGCACCGATCAGACATACGCTTTTTGAATATCTCATCCAGTTTGAGTTTTGGGGGGTTCGCGTAAGTGCCGGATTCACTGACCGCTCATGGGCACTTATCCACGCTGATCATCTCAACGATTAGGCGTATTATGCAAGTGCGTTTCGGATCAAAAGCACGATCTGCTCGGACGTGATCTTGAAGTGCTTGTACAACTGATCTGCGGGCCCAGAGGCACCAAAGCCGGTCATGCCGACAAAGAGTCCATCGAGTCCGATGTACTTGTCCCAACCTAGACGCAAACCGGCCTCACAAGCGAGCCTGAGCGTCACGCTCGGTGGCAACACCTCGTCTCGATATTCCTTGGACTGCTCATCGAAAAGTTCGCAGCAAGGCATACTGACAACCCGAACGGCTATGCCTTGGGTTGCAAGTTGCTCTTGCGCTTTCAAACAAAGCATCAGCTCGGTGCCAGTTCCGATGAGGATCGCCTGCGGTGCCCCTTGGCAATCGCTGACGATGTAGCCACCCTTTTGAGCCCCAGCAGCACTTGCCACCTTGGCTGGATCCATCGTCGGGACATTCTGCCTGGAAAGAACCATAGCGCTGGGATGATCGGTGATTTGCATCGCCGCACGATAACAATGAAGCACTTCGTTGGCATCCCCAGGTCGAAACACGTACAAACCTGGGATGGCTCGGCAAGCTGCCAAATGCTCGACGGGCTGGTGCGTCGGGCCGTCTTCTCCAAGGCCGATCGAATCGTGGGTCAAAACATACAAGACCGGTTGATGCATGATGCTGCTTAGACGCATCGAAGGTCGCATATAATCGGTGAACACAAAGAAGGTTGCACCGTAAGGACGCAAACCGCACAGGCTCATGCCGTTGAGGACCGAAGCCATCCCGTGCTCGCGAATACCAAAGTGCATATTGCGTCCAGAATAATCGTGGTGCGAGAAACCTTTTTCGCCATCGATGAGTGTCATGGTCGATGGAGCCAGGTCCGCAGAACCTCCGATGAAATTCGGAATGTGAGGCGAGAGCATGTTGAGCACTTTGCCGCTGGATACTCGCGTGGCCATCCCTTTGGCATCTGCCGCAAAGGCCTTGAGACCTTGGTCCCAACCTGCTGGTAATTTGCCCTCGAGGATCGATTGGACTTGAGCGGCCTCAGCCGGATACTGTTTGCTGTAAGCAGCAAACAGTGCGTTCCACTGAGCGGTCGCTTGAGAACCGCGAGCACCGAGAGTTTTTGCAAAGTGTTCGCGGACTTCCGCAGGCACCAAGAATTTTTCATTCTCCGGCCAACCGTAACACTGCTTGGTCAGCTTGCACTCGTCTTCTCCGAGCGGAGCACCGTGAGCGCCGTGGGTGTTGGCTTTGTTGGGCGAACCAAATCCGATGACTGAGTTAACGACGATGAGCGTCGGTCGATCGGCTGTGGCCTTGAATTCCTCGAAGGCAGCTTGCAACGCTCGAACATCATTGGCATCTGTGACGTGGATGGTGTGCCAGCCGAGACCTTGAAACTTCACAGCCATGCTTTCGCTGAAGGCCAAGTCCGTGTGGCCTTCGATGGTGATGCCGTTGTCGTCGTAGATCCAACACAGGTTCGATAGTTTGAGGTGCCCGGCGATCGAAGCCGCTTCGCTTGAGATACCTTCCATCAGATCGCCGTCGCTGCACAGCGCGTAGACATCGTAATCGAACAGGGTGTGGCCTGGGCGATTGTATTTGGCTCCGAGGAATTTCGAAGCGATGGCCATTCCGACGGAGTTCCCTACACCTTGGCCCAAAGGCCCGGTAGTGGTTTCAATTCCCGTTGCATAACCGAACTCGGGGTGGCCTGCGCATGGGCTATGGAGTTGTCGGAATTTCTTAAGGTCTTCGATCGAGAGCGACTCCCGATCGGTCACCTTCCCATGCTTATCCACATGATGAATCCCGGCCAAATGAATCATCGAATACAGGAGCATCGACGCATGACCGCAGGACAGGACAAAGCGATCGCGGTTGTGCCACAAGGGGTTCTTCGGATCGTATTTGAGATGGTGAGCCCAGAGCTGATAAGTCACCGGGGCCAAGGCCATCGGAGTGCCGGGGTGACCGCTGTTGGCGGCTTGCACTCCATCCATACTCAGAGTTCGGATGGTATTGATTGCCAGATCGCCAAGGGTGCTCGATGATGCGTTCAAGAAAAGGTTCCTTTCAGTGGGATAATCTCAGGCTTTGTGGGCCGATTCGTTGCGGATTTTCGAAAGCCGAATGTAACGATTAGGCTGCTATTTTGCAATCGATGCTGGCCTTTATCGGCCCGCTGCCCAGACAATGCCTCGCACAAGAGTCGTTAAGAAAACTTTATCGGTGAAAGTGTCATTGGAATGCCCGTAAGTGGTTCCGAAAACTCGGGCTTTGCCAAACTGATTGGTCCAGAAAACCGGTTGAACTAGACCTGTTTTCTCGCTTTTGGTCGTCGCAAGCACCTTGGTGTTGGGCCATATTTTCTCGACGATGTAGAGCTCATCCATCGGGGTCTTGTAATCGACCGGAATCCCCTTGGTGATCGGGCTATCTTTGTCGACGACTTCTACGGGATATCGGCTTTGATGTTCATGCATCTTGGAAGTCACCCCCAAGAACTCTCGCCAGTCATCGATTTTGGCAGATCGATACGTATGCATGGCGCAATGAATCACCACCGCATTTACCCCTTGGCGATGCGGCTCCGTGATCTTTCGAATGTACTCCTGGTCGTCGGTATCGGCGAAGCACTCGTTGTGGACGACCACATCAAAACCCTTGGCCCAATCCGGCTTGTTGTACAGATCGATCATGGCACGCGTCCCTTTGCCACCTTCAAAAACGATCGTCCACTCGATTTCCACCCCCTGCTCCTTGGCCGCCAATTGCATCGCCTTGGTCTGGTAATCGTAGTCGTGGCAACAACCTCCGGTGATCACCAGCACTTTCACCGGCTCGGCGGCTTGAACACTCAACAAAGCCCAACACAGGCACATCAAGCTTACGAATTGCAAAGCGAAGTGTCTTGCAGAGCGAATACCGGGAAAAGGTGCGAGGGGTTGTATCATGGTGCGAAACTGAGTTCTCCGAGGATGGCTTGGACGACCAACCGCTGGCCGTCGCGTTGCAGATGGATTTCGATCGACTGACCTGCAGGTGTATCGCGTATCGTGTCGATCGCTTGTTCGACCGACACCACTTCGATGTCGCTGAGTTGGATCAGGCGGTCACCAGGCGCAAGGCCAGCTTGGGCAGCTGGCGAATCGGGCACGACGGCTCGGACCACAATCGCCGGTGTCTGGATCGATGGATCAGAAAGTATTTCAGGAACCAATTCGATGCCCAACCAACCTCGGCGAACCCGTCCATGCTCGATCAATTGATCAAAGATTTCTTTGGCGATATTCGATGGGATAGAAAAACTCACTCCCCGGTAGGACTCCCCAACAATGGCGGTGTTGATTCCGATGAGCTCCCCTCGTCCGTTGACCAAAGGCCCCCCGCTGTTGCCGGGATTGACAGCAACGTCGCTTTGCATCAAGTCCGCGTAGCGGGACGAGATCCTTTCGCGCGAACTGCGGTACTGAGGATTGGCATTCAAGTCGACGCGATGCTTGCCGCTGAGGATCCCAAATGAGACCGATCCGGTTAAACCAAATGGACTACCGACTGCCCATACCGGCGAGCCGATCTCGAGAGCATCGCTGTTGCCCCAATCGATCGGCATAAGCCCCTGAGCGTCGATCTTCAGCAGTGCCAAATCGGTCGTCTTGTCCACACCCACAATCTCTGCAGCCAACATCCTCTGGTCAGCAAGGTAGACAGCGATGTCGACTCCACCGTTTAGGACATGGTGGTTGGTCAAAATATAGCCATCGTCGCTGACGATCACACCACTGCCTTGTCCGCTGAAACTATAAGCATCGATGCTGCTGTCGGAGTTCCATCGGGTCTCGCGATTGGGACCTACTTTTGGTACCAAGTCCTTTGGTTTGCGGCTCAAGGTCGAACTTAGAGGCTGCGAATTCGAAACCGTAATGTGCACCACGCTGGGTTGAACGCGTTTGGTGACCAACCGTGATACTTGAGACAACCCCTCCCAAGAAATCTGACCGAGACTCTCAGCGGATTGCTCATACTCAGCCCTTAAGTGCCCTCGATGCCAGGAATACCTGGAGGACTCGAGCATCGGAGGCAATAGAAAACGAAGCACCGTTAGCAGGACCAAAACCACCAGCAAACTCAGCAACGACGAACCGACCAAATGGCGCATCGAAGGATGATTTTGTTGGGGAGAATCGGGTTCGTTGGGGCTGGTTTCACTCATCGCCGTCGATGCTGGGCATGCACGTCAAGATTACAGTTCAAAGCAACGCCACTTAGCATTGGAACCCCCGGAAGTCCTTACGACAAGCAAATTCTTGCTCAAGGCGGGTAAAGCGCGGTATTTTCCGGAGGGTAATTGGGTCGCCCAGTGGGGTTTGAACCCCTTGGGACTGGCAGGCACATACCACAATTTTCCATCGATCCCCACCAACAACAGATCGCTTTGAGCCTCGGATCTAATTCCGATCGTATGGCAAATCGGCATCCCCTCTTGAGTCCAGACCGTTTTGCCGGTCTTGCTGTCGATGCATACGAAACTTGCACTCCCGCCATCTTCGCGACCATCGGAACCGTAGACGTTCTGTCCTACCGAAATCGGAGTCGCATACTGGCTCGATATTGCGTCCCCTTTGTGCGCAATTTGAATTTTCCCATCGCTGGAATTTGCGATCAGAAAACCGATTCCATAACTGGCCGTCAAAAACAAACTGTTGTCTTGAGTACGAATCGGAGTGGCTGCATTGACCGTGGGACCTCGCTGTCCAAATGGCAACTTCCACAGCACCGTTCCATCGCTTGGACTGAGCCCATAAGTATCCAACCGAGTGGCCGCGACGACTTGCTGGTTCCACAGGATCGGCGATGCGTAACTGGCATCGGCATCGGTGGCCTCCCAGACCGTTTTCCCATCAGCGACCCCTACGGCCACCATGCCCCCCTTCTTTCGCCCTCCAACATTGACGATCACTAGATTTCCGGCGACCAGTGGGGTGCTACCTGCACCAAAGTAGCCATCATCGGCGCCGTACTCTTTTCGCAATGGGCGAGTCCAAAGTTTCTTGCCGTCAGCGGCGTTTAAACAATGCAGCGTACCGGAGGCCGAATACGCGAAGACTTTGCCTTGGGCGATCTGAGGAACGCATCGAGGCCCGGTATCCGAATCGATGCCTTGCTTGTATTCGGCAGGATACGTAGTTTTCCAAATCGGATTTGCATTGCTTAGCGAAACAGCTTGGACGACGTCGTTTGCACCTTCGCGAAAGAACATCACCACTTGGTCTTGCTCGATTGCTGCCCCCGCGTAACCTTGACCTGCATCGATCTCCCAAAGCAACTTTGGGGGTTTCTTGGCATGGTCGGACACCTTGGCATCCTTGGCCGCAAATCCATCGCGATTGGGGCCAAGCAAACCAGGCCAATCGGCCATCGCAGGTAGGCTCAGCGCATGAAAGCCAACCAGCAGAGCGAAAACAAAACCACGAAAGTCCCTATCGCAAG
Source organism: Planctomycetota bacterium (assembly GCA_018969045.1). Taxonomy (GTDB): domain Bacteria; phylum Planctomycetota; class Planctomycetia; order Pirellulales; family Pirellulaceae; genus JBKCUI01. The sequence goes on from JAGWZB010000006.1 coordinate 14,999, forward strand.
ACTCTCGACACGGATCGGATACTTTGAGAATCGTCATCGGGTCAACCCCTTCGATGCAAAAGCCGAACGCAGAACGCTGGAGTACTAATAGCGGACCAAGGCCGTTCCCCAAGTCAGACCGGCCCCGAACCCGCAAAGCAAAATCAATGTACCCTTTTGCAGTCGACCTTGCAGGTTCGCTTCGTGAAGAACCAGCGGAATACTGGCTGCCGATGTGTTTCCATAACGGTCTAAATTGACCACGACTTTGTCGGGGTCGATCCGAAGATCCTCGACCGCCGCATCGATAATCCGAGTGTTGGCTTGGTGCATCAGCACCAAATCGACCTGATCGATCGTATAGCCGGCCGTCGCAAGAACATCCCTACAACTATCGACCACACACCGTACAGCCCACTTAAAAACCGTCCTGCCATCCATTTGCATATATTGACGGCCTTGGGCCAATCGCTCGGGTGTCAAAGGCTCTCTGGACCCACCACCTGGTGTGCACAAAGCCTCAGGAGATCCTTCGGATCCAAGCGTAAATGCCAGGATCCCTGGGGATTCTTGGCCCGGGCCAGCGCCCGAGCCACCCGATGGCCCAAGCAGCGCCGCTCCAGCCCCATCCCCAAACAATGGATAAGTCTTCACATCCGTGGGGTTGACCGTCCGGCTCATGACCTCCGAGCCGACGACCAACGCATTGCGAGCCAACCCATTGGCGATGAACTGCGATCCAACAATCAGTCCATACATGAACCCCGAGCAAGCCGCATTGAGATCAAAAGCCGGAGCGATGCAACCGAGCTTCCGCTGCAAGATGCACGCCGTCGACGGAGTCATGTAGTCCTGGGTGATCGTTGCAACCAAAACCAAATCGACTTGGCTAGGATCCAACTCAACTCGGCTTAGACAATCCAAGGCGGCCAAATACGCAAGGTCGCTTGTGGCTTGATCATCCCTGGCGAAGCGACGCTGGCGAATGCCCGTCCGTTGAACGATCCAATCGCTATCGCATCCAAGGCTAGCCAAGTCCTCGTTGGTCACTACCCGCTCAGGCACATACATCCCCGTCGATGCGATTTGGACCGATAAGGGTTTGCCGAGTCGGCTGCGCCCACTCTGGACTAACGAATCGTTCATCATGTTCGGTCAAGGCGTTGGTTCAGAATCCACTCAGGCAATCCCTAGGCTCATGCGATGGACAAGCCCCATACCGGTGGGTGGTTCCCAGCATGAGGCGATGAGTATAGCAACGCACTGCGAGGCGTCGGGGTGGAAAAAGGATTTTGACAAGATTTCAACAATTTTGACGATTCCTCCGTTTTGGGGGGTGACTACGCCTAGGTGGGCAAGTTAGATTCTACGGCTACTGCGGGCCTGCTATCACGCTTTGTATGCGTGAATCGTGGCCATTGCGCCGTGGCTCGTTTCCCCACTCCAGCCATAGAAAGTGCTGATGTTGCGATGTGCTTGATCGCCATTCAATATCGCGTGGTTCCAGAGAGTCCAATCCTCGTGGCCACCAATCGCGAGGAGTTCTACGATCGTCGAAGTCATTCGCCGAGTATCCAATCTGGCAAACCCCGTGTACTGTGTCCCCTCGATCAACGTAACGGAGGGACTTGGCTGGGAGTCAATCAACATGGAGTCTTCGTCGGGATTTGCAACCGAAGGGTTTCGGAACCCTTGGGTTCGAACCGTTCCCGAGGTCTGCTCGTCAAAGAAGTGTTGAAAGCTCCCAGTAGTCGTGCAGCTGTCGAGCGGGCTCTGGAAGAGACCGCAAAACACCGCTTCGAAGCCTGTAACTTAATCATCGCAGACCGCGATTTCGGTTTTGCGGTCCATCATGATCAGGAAGACGAAGTCGTCGACTTGCAACCTGGACTGAGCATCATCGGCGGGCGGAATCTGAACGATCCGCGCGACGAACGCGTCCAACTTGCAGGCCGATTGCTGACGCTTCAGAACCTCGATTCCCCTGTGAAATTCCTCGCTGTTGCCAGCAAGGTTTTCGCTCGCACCCCCAATCCACTAGCCCGCGCTAGCATGGTCATTCAAGGTGGTGAATACGGAACGGTATCGAGCACCCTGATCGCGTTGGGACCCAAACCCCGAGACGCGATCTTCCAGTACGCGGATGGGCCTGCCAGCGAAGCTCGATTCGAGGACTACTCCCCTTTATTGCGGGATATCCTCAGCCGCGGACTTCGCGAATCTCGCACCAAAGCCGCAGCGGCCGTCGAAATGTCCGACATCGATGCCGAACTAGCCCAAACCGCTGACATCGATTGAGCCTTGCGATGCCAACTGTAGCGATCACCGACTATACCTTTGCCGATCTAGGGATCGAGAAATCCATTCTCGATCCCATCGCTCAGGTCGTCGGAGGACAGTGCAGGACCCCCGAAGCCTTGATTGAACTGGTGCAAGATGCCGATGCGGTGATCACCCAGTTTGCTCCGGTAAACGCGGCGGTCATCGAATCGATGCGGCGCGCCAAAGTGATTGTTCGCTACGGGATCGGAGTCGACAACGTCGATCTTCAAGCCGCCAAGCGGAAAGGGATCCCCGTTTGCAACGTACCCGATTACTGCATCGACGAAGTCGCCGATCACACTCTTGCGTTCATACTGAGCATGACTCGCCAAGTCGTCCCCAACGCCATCGCTATACGGGATGGAAAATGGGGACTTGCGACCGACCTTGGTCACATGCGAACTCTCAAAGACCAGTGTGTCGGAGTCATTGGACTGGGGCGTATTGGTCGCGAAGTCGTCTTGCGACTCAGGGCCTTCAAACCCCAAATCCTCGTCTATGATCCTGTTGTCGACTCCGCTCAAATCGAAGCCTTAGGAGCGCGTAGCGTGTCGCTTGAGCAGCTCCTGGCCACCAGCGACATCGTGACGCTCCATTGCCCATCGACCCCACAGACAAGAAAACTTCTGAATCCCGAATCCATCGCAACCATGAAGAAAGGCTCCTTGGTTGTCAATCTTGCTCGAGGGGATTTGATCGATACAGCAGCGATGGTCCAAGCACTAGAAACCGGGCAATGGAGTTCCGTAGCGATCGATGTATGCGATCCCGAACCCATTCCGCTAGAAAGCCCACTGCGCAGGATGCCCAACGTCATCGCCGCGTCCCATATCGCTTCGGCCAGCCCCAAAGCGGTCCGGAAGCTACGCGAGTCAGCCGCTCTTCACGCCGCAAACGCCCTGAGAAATCTCCCGTTGGCACACATCGTCAACGGTGTCCCAAGCCCTGTTTGAGCAGCGGTTGGACCATTGCCCCACTGCTCTGTGAGTGGGTTTCGAGGCGATGACGCTTTACAGAACGTCCCGATCAAGTTATTTTTAAGCGAACCGTCTTGGATTTTGCAGGGTCTACAAAGAGTCGCACTCGGGCGGTAAGCTTGACGACAAGCTTTCGGAGGATAGCCGAATGGTTAGGAACCTGACTCGAAATCAGGCGCCGGGAAACCGGTTGAGGGTTCGAATCCCTTGTCCTCCGCTTCTGTGCGTCTAGGGTGTCTTTGTGGTTTGCTCCCTCTTTGCCCTCATCTCTGGCCCCTTGGCTGCCTGGTCCCTTGGCAGTCTGGAAGCCCCTACCTCGATGGTCGTTTGAAAACGGCAACCATCTCAACGGTTCGACCTTGGACCTCATTAAGACTGGTTGTCGACACTAATTCCCACCCGGCAAAACCGTATTGATTGAGCATCGTCTCGAACTCGCTAGCCTTAAATACCATGCCAGCCCAGCTACCTTTGGTGCTGATCGTGACCGTCTTGTACTCCCATTTCACCATCGTGTCGTTGGTCATAGTATTTGAATTACCTCTTGAATATCCCCTGTGATAACTTCTGGATCACCATCGCGGCAAGCGTCGTGACACTCAGTCCGATCAGCATCGCAATCATGGATCGGTAGCCGACATTTTGCGCACGAAATACCCGTAAACACCCGACCAAGAAAATACCATGCAGCAAATAGAATTCATAGGAGTATTTCGCAATCCAAGAGACGACCCCAGGAAGGGTTTCTATCGATAAAGAAACAGCAAGTAGAATCCAAACGAGTCCGACACTGAGAAACTCATACCGAAGACCCGATAGGACAAAACATGGAGCAGCAAGCAGCAGCAATGACTTGGCCGGCCATTCCGTCATGAACGCCAGAAGGGCTCCGTAGAAGACCAAGCAGTATGCGAAGTATCCTGCATCGCAATCGAACAATACCAATACCGATGCAGCGATAGCAAGCAGTTGGATCGGCTTTTGAGGCCTGCTTGCCATGCGAGCTAGAAACACACTTAAGTAGAGCGCCACAAGCAATCCGATAAACCAAGTGGCGACGTTGATGAGGTCTTCCAGGAAGTACAGGCCCAAACCGCTGAGTTGCCAACCGAATTGGACGAGGCTAACTTGCTTGTAGCCCGAAACTGCTGCCGCGCCAAATGCTAAAAACGTTGCCATCCAGTACGCGGGGTAGATCTTCGTGAATCTTGCCAAAAGCCAATCCGTAGGGGGACGCCGATCGCGTGCGATCAGAGCTCCACTGATCCCTAGAAATAGCGTAACGCCCAGCGAACCTAAGCTTACGTTTGCTACTTTCGTCCAGTCCCTGAGTCCCAAGAGGACTAGGATATGAAAGACAACGACCAACCCCAACGCCAAAACTCTAAGCCAGTCAAATCCAGGAATTCTCTCGGCGGATCGCGGCATGGATTCTGGTTGCATCCTTAGTCGTTGATTTCATAGCTTTCAACTCGGCCAAAATCAGGGAACTTTCCTTCGTCGCTCTTGCTCGGTTGGCCTTGTCCCCCCACCACGATCAGTTTGTCTTGGTCATTAAAGAGCATTTGCGTGATGCGATACCCCGATTTGATCGTTCCAATCCGCTCTCCGCTTGCAAGATCGAACAAGGCTGCATTCCACTCCCCACCGCGCAGACGCCCACCCATCAAAAAACTGGTCCCTGATGGATGCAGCACCAAAGCCTCCATAAGGCCTTCGCCAGACTGCTTGTCGTTTGTCTGCAGGATCAGTTTGGACGATTGCCAATCCCATCGCTGCCAGAGCTGCTTGCCGTTGCCGGCCATGGGATCTCTCATGTCACCCATCCCGCAGATGATCAAATGCTGATCATCTGGGGAAAACTCCATGGCAAAGATTCCACCTAGATAACAGTGGCTTTTAATGATGCCCCAACTGGTGAAGTCTTTGGACTCAAACATGGAGATCTGCTCCCCTGTAGAGACGTCCCATACTCGGACTTGGCCCATCAGGTTCCCAGCTGCAATCCACTTGCTGTTGTGACTAAAAGCAACCGACTGCACCGAAGGCACATGCGAGAGGCTATGAACAACAGCCCCGCTGGCCGCATCTAGGATCTTCACCGAAGGCTCTGTTTCTTGGGCGGGCGTGTATTTGTAATCGCCTGGTAGATACTGACCCGTGACGCTTGCAATCCATCGTTGGTCTTTGGATGCGGCCATATCCCAGGACCAAAAATCATGCGCTTTGACCTGCCGCACAAGCGCGTTGTCGCTGGCTGAAAACCACTTGAGCTTTCCATCGTAACCGGCTGTGACGAACGCTTGATGCTCTGTCAGCGAAACCGCAGAGCTCGCATAGCTGTCGTGCTGGGAAATGCGATCGTATTTCTTGGACTCGATGTCGATTCGATAGATGCCATCCATGCATGCAGCGATCATCTGACTGTGGTTCTCCAGCAAGCATGCGCCCAGGATCGCCGTGGGCAGCTTAAAGTCATGAATCCTTTTGATGTTTTTTTGCATGATTTACCCGACAAGCAGTTCTTCGATGGGTTGCACATTTCCTTCGACCCGATGGAACGTCGGTAGGTCGGGCAGATCGTACTGCTCCTTGGGATCGATCCCCAGGGCTTTGAAAATTGTCGCAAAGAGCCTGCGGTTATCGATCGCATCTTGTGTCACTTCAAACCCCATGGGGTCGGTTTGACCGATCAGAACACCGGGGCGAATTCCTGCACCGGCCATCGCCAAGCTCCAAGCTTTGGAGTAATGATCCCGGCCCCTGGCTTCGTTGAGCCACGGAGTTCTACCAAACTCGCCCATGGCGATCACCAAGGTATCTTGCAGCAAACCGCGTTGTTCAAGGTCGCTGACGAGTTGATAGAGGATGTTGTCCAATTCGGGGACGAGCATCTGATGCATTTCGTGCTGGAAAACATGGTTATCCCAAGGCATCCCGTTGGCGACCATGACAAAGGTCGATCCGTTTTCGATCAGATGGCGGGCTTGGAGCGCATGCTGTGCAAACGCACCTGGTCCATAGCGTTGCCGATCCGCTTCGGGAAGCTTATCTAAATCGAACAGTGGCGCGCAGCTCATCAAGCCCTTGACTCGTTCAAAGGCGGCGTTGTAACCAGCTGCGGCTTGGCTACGCTGGTCATTTTCAAACTTGCGACTCAGGAACTTGCGAAGCGCTTCGCGATCCTCATGGTCGACTTGCGAGATCGATTCGTGTCGGAGAATGTCGGGGATCGAATACTCACCCCCCGAGCGGACAGGTCCGTATTGGGCCCCAAGCCATCCGGCCCAATTGCCAGCCTTGAACGACCTGAATTCGTTCCCGTCAGGACAAGGGTCCAGCAAAATGAATTGAGGGACGGGGCTGTCGAGTTGGCCAAGCTGCTGTGCGACGACCGATCCGAGGATGGGCCGAGTAAAGGGTGGCCTAGGTTGCTCGCCTCGCGTCAATACATCGATGCCTTGGAAGTGCTCGCTGGGCTCAGTGCTCATCGATCGAATCACCGAGAGCTTATGCATGATCGTCGCACAACGGGGCATCAACTGGCTGATTTGAACACCGGGAATCGAAGTTCCAATCGCACCGAAAGGTCCACCGGTTATCGTCCCAGGCTTGGGGTCCCAAGTTTCGAACTGGCTCGGGGCACCACAGAGCCACAGCAGGATGCACTTCTTGCCTTGCTTCTTGGTTTCCTGAGCGATCGCAGGGACCGAAAAAAGGGCATTGAAACTGGCCACCGAGGCGATCCCCGAAGCCATGGATCCTTGGAGAAACAACCGCCGATGGGTGCGGTGCTCAGGACTGCCGCAGTCGATTGGATTGCTATGCGTCTGCTTGGAATTCTCGGACAAAATTTAGCTCACACAAAAACAGCAACTAGTGATTGAATCGGAACTCTGCAGAGGTCAAAACAGCCCACAGTGCGTTTTGCCAAACACCCTTTGGGTCCACACTCGCTTTGTTGCTCAAACGCCTCTGGACAAAATCGAGCACCGTTTCGATTTCCTCTTGGCTTGGCTGGCGACCTAACGCAGACAGGAACATCTGCTCGATGGCAAGCTTGGGATCTGCGTTTTGAGCAAGCTGGCTGACAAGACCTTCGGGCTTGCTAGCCGCAAGAAGCATTTGATGCATTTTGGAATTGTTGGTCAAAAAGAGCGCATCGGAAATATCGGTGGTGATCGTCTCGGGGAGGACTTCGGGGATTCGATCTCGAAGGTCGCTCAAAAGCGGCAGGTCATGGTCAACTTGTTGGAACATCGCCACGTGCATCGAGCGAACCAATTGCTCGGCGGTCAACGGGCGTTCGATCGACCAAGCAAAGGCGGATGGGTCTTGGACACCTGCAAGCGGTTTGGAACTGAGCTGATAAGTGCGACTTGCGGCGATCCTGCGAACCAACCGTCGGATGTCATACCCTGAATCGATGAAGTCTTTCGAGAGTCGCTCGAGCAACTCAGGGTGTGAGGGTGGGTGCACCGAATCCATCTGATCGAATGGGTGGACGATTCCTCGGCCCATGAGCATAGCCCAGACTCGATTGACGAAGGCTGGAGCCAACTGGGGATGACCTTTGAGAATCTCCTCGACAAACTTTTGGCGCCTGGAGAACTTTGGCGTACGGGGCTCTTTGGGATTGGCAGAAGGTTGATAGAGTTCGTCGAGATCTTCTTGTTTGGAATCTTTTTCCGGACGCGCTTCATCGATGGTTTTGGACTGATAAAAGGTCAACACGTTCGGATAGCTCGATCCATGAATATTTGCAAAATCAGAAAACCCTCCGATGGCCGATTCGCTGATACGTGGCCCGACCTCGGTTTTTTGGTTTTTGCTGCGGTTGAAAAAGGCGACTAGCCCCCAGTAATGCTGCTGATGGATTTCCGAAGCGATCATGTGATCGTGGCATTGAGCGCAGTCGATGCGGATGCCGAAGAAAGCCGGAGCGACCGCTTCGGCAATCGCTTGGGCGTTGTCATTGCGTTCGTAGAGGAACCAAACCGCACCGGCTTGGTCGTCGCTTTCGGGGCGTGCAAGAAGGATCTCTCGAGCGACTTGATCCCAGGGGCGATTTTGGCGAAATACGTTTTCGAGATAAGGTCTCCAGTGTTTTCGTCGCTCGTTTATTTTTGGGGTCGGAGCGCGGCCCATCAGCAGGGTGTCAAAGGTATCTGCAAAATGCTCGACGTAGTCTTCGCTTTGCAAAAGACGATCGATCCACTCGAGACGTTTGTGCGGACTTGGGCTGTCCAAAAACTCCTTGCGCTCTTGCAGGGTTGGGATGCGACCAGCAAGATCGATCGTCAAGCGCCGAATCCATTGCTCGTCGGTGCACCACTCTAACGAATTTCGATCTATGGAAACTTTCGCATACCCTGCTTCGATGAGCGTGTCGATCGTCTCGGACGGATCGCTTGGGTTTTCGACTTGGGCCATTGCCATCGGCAGGACCAATCCCAGCGCAAGCCAGACGATAGCCATCAAGCGATTGGACCGATGCAAAGCGAATGGGTGGATCGAGGAAGGCTTGTGCATGGCCCTTGATAGAACGTTGGCAAAGGGTGGGTGGTTGTGGGATTCGTTGGATTCGAGGATCCCAGGAAGGTTCTCCGAGGGTATTCTAATCAACTTTGGCAAGCAAGTCAGGTTTTGCCGTTGGCATCCTTTCTGAAGCGATCTGTGATAGGCGGACCCTTTAGGATTGCAATTCCACTCGCCAGAAGTTCGAGGGAGTCTTTTCTACGCGCAGTGGGCACTCGAATAGCTTCGAGAGCCGATCGGCTTGCAAGGCAACTTCGGTAGAACCGTCAAAGGCGACCGAACCGCGACGAAGTAGGATCGTACGCTCGATGCAGGGGAGGACTTCGCTGAGCTGATGGGTCACGAGGATCAAGGTGGTGTTTTGCTGAGCGATTTTTTCCAGATATTCAAGCAATTGCCGCTGAGAGCCCAGATCTAGACCCGCAGTCGGTTCGTCCAGGATCAAAGCCAACGGGCGGTGGCAAATGGCCCGAGCCAGGAGGGTTCGGCGTCGTTCTCCGGTGGACATGGTCCCAAGAGTTCGATGCGCCAGCGATGCGATGCCCATAAGATCCATGGCATGTCGGGCCGCTTGGAGCATCGGCTCGGTGATCGCCTCTGGATCAGGCTCCAATTCGCTGGAAAAGAACCCGGTTAAGACCGCTTGCTGGGCTGTCAACCTACCGGACCTGCCGGCGTGGAAATGCTGATCGATCTCCCCGCTGACGAAGCCTAGTTGGGTTCGCAGGTCCCAGACATTCCAATGGGTTTGCCCAAGTAGTTCGATACTGCCAGGCTGTCCGTCGACACAGGACGGGTAGAGATTTCGCATCAGGAGTTTTAGCAGGGTCGATTTCCCGGAACCGTTTGGGCCCAGAATCGCCGTATGCTGTCCCATGGAGATGCTCAAAGAGAGGTTCTGCAGCAAAGAACTGTGGCCTCGGATCACCGATACGTTGTGAACTTCGAGGATCTTTGGTGGATTGGGATGGTCTGGCGATGGACGGAAGTTGGATTGCATGGGACGAGGATTTTAGCTTAAAAAAGGCGATTCCATGATACCGATGAGCTAGAATTCGAGGGTTGTTTTTCGCGCCGATGGGATTTCAAGGGTACTCAAAATAGGTCATGAGCAACGAGACGCCCAAAGATGGGCACCAGGATGCCGGGGTCACGCGTCGGCTGGATCCTGACGACAAGACTCAAAAGGGATGGGTACCGGAGAATGAGTTCGATTTCGATTTCGATTTTGGACGTTCTTTGGTGACCGGCCAACGGCGCACGCCGGTCCTGGGTGAGTACATCGTTCTGGATCGATTGGGTGCTGGTGGGATGGGTCAAGTCTATCGAGCTAGGCATCGGACGATGGACCGCGAAGTTGCGTTGAAGGTATTGCCCAGACGCATGTCCAGCGATGCTCAAGCCGTTGAGCGTTTTTATGCAGAGGTTCGGGCCCAGGGCAAGCTGATGCACCCGAACATCGTCACGGCCTTTGACGCTGGGTGCCATCGCACTCGAACCAATACAGTCCATTACTTGGTGATGGAACTGATCCAAGGCGAGTCGTTATCGCATCGCGTGGGAGTTCAGGGTCCTTTGAGCGGTCAGGAGGCGATCAAGATCCTTGAGCAAGCCGCCGTGGCGCTCGAATATGCCCATGGTTTAGGGATTGTTCACCGGGACATTAAACCAGGCAATATGATGCTCACGCACCAAGGGTTGCTCAAGATCCTCGATTTTGGATTAGCCGTCCTCAAAGACATCGGCGGTCCGGTCGACACGACCAAGAGTCAATTGATCGGTACGGTCGAGTACATGTCGCCCGAGCAGATCAACACCCCTGACTTGGTGGATCATCGGACCGATTTGTACTCGTTGGGAGCGACTCTGTTTTATTTGCTCATCGGCAGACCGATGTTCACTGGGGAGTTGATGCAAACGGCCATGGCTCAGTTGCGTCGCGCTCCACCGGCCCTCTACGAACTTCGCAGCGACCTGGATTTGCGCATCGACTCGGTGTTTCAATGGTTGGTTGCCAAGGATGTTGTGGATCGATGCCCGTCGGCCCACCATTTGCTTGAGAAACTCTATGAGCTAAGGCTGCTTGATCGACCCAATGTTTCGGTAGCAAGTCGCAAGGGCGATGGGATTGGCGGCCAGTTGCGAGATCGACCCACCAGTATAGGCCAAGGGACATCGACGTCCCGTAAGTCGTTCGGCCCCTTTGGAATCGACTTGGGCCTGATCCATTCCCGCTCGAGCTATGTGAACCACGAATTTAAAATCGAGCAAGTTCCATTGGATGGAGATCTTCCCGAGTTGCGAAACATGGTTTTTAGCGATCAAGGGGTGGTTCGCATCGGGGCCTCGGCGGCCCAGCAACGCGTTGCGCATCCTGAGCAGATCTTCTATGGCATCCAGCGCTGGTATGGTTTACCGCTTCTGGAGAAACCTTTCGGGGGACGCAGGGTACCCCCAGAGGTTCTCGTTGCGAGCATTTTAAGACAGATCGTGATGCAGACTAGGCGCAAGTACCCCAGCGCTTCGCATGCGGTTGTCACCGTGCCGGGTTGTTACGACCAAATGCATCGACACAGCACCAAAGTCGCCTGCTCGATCGCCGGCTTGGAAGTCCTGCAGTTGCTTGATAAGCCTTTAGCCGCCGCGCTTGCACACTGCGAGATCGAAGCCCGATTGGCGCAAGCTCGCGGGGACACCGACTACCAAAAGAACATTCTGGTCGTAATGCTCAGCGGCAGTGCCTGCGAAGCCGCAGTGGTCCGATCGACGACAACGCGGGTCGAAACGCTTGGATCGATCGGTGATTGGCGGCGGGGCACCATCCGCTGGTATGATGTCGCCACCAAGAAACTCGCCGGGATCATCGAGAAAAAACATGGGATCAGCGCCCGAGAAAACTTAGGCCTAGCATCTCAGCTCCAGCGCACCATGGAACGAGCCTTTGAACGGCTTCGCCAAGCCGAGAAAGTCCCCTTCATCATCGAACTGCAGAAGGGCAAGTACGAAGGGAGCCTCGAGCGTGATCGAGTGGCCGAATGGGTCGACGATTTGGTCTTAGACTGCGAGAGTTTCTCTAAAGAGGCGATCGCTCGAGCCGGTGTCGATCCTCGCCAGATCGAAACACTGATCCTCATCGGAGATATCCGGTGGCTACCGATTTTGCAAAGCCGTATTACCTCGTTGGTACATCCCAAAGCCCGAGTCATCCCGATGGGATCGACCGATTTGGCTCGGGGAGCTGCCGTCCAAGCTCGTCACTTGATGCCACCTCTGGATGCAAAGAACCCGATCGCTTACGGAGCTTCAAGCTACGATTTCGGATTGATCATCCAAGAGCCTGGAGGACACGTACAGCCCCCCAAGGTTCTGATCGCCAAGGACACTCCTTTGGGTCAGCAAGTCAGTCGAACCTTGCGATTTACCCGCGAAGGCAAACAGCAACCTGTTTTGCAATTCGTCGAGGGAACTCGATTTGGCAGTCTCAATTGGAATCGATTGGCCAGTGTCGATCTGCAAACCTGTTTCGAGGATCGCCACAGGGCCGACCCCTTGCAACTGAACCTTGAAACCGACATCAATGGGATGCTCAACAGCTCGATCACTTGGCTGGCTGGAAACAAGCAACTGCCAGTACCCTCTCTTGGAATTCCCACCATGGACGCGATTTCGATGCGACACTGGCGCGATTGGCTCGAGTCCCTCATGCTCTGCAGCACCCAACCCGAGACAACTTAGGCCAAAGAAGTGTTTGGGGAATTGAGAAGACTTCGCTGGGATTGGCCCCAGATTTCTATTATGATACAACCCACCTGGAACGGTGATTTGTTATCAAAAACTATAAGAGGAATGACTGGATGCTCGATACTGTAGAGATCCGCTACGGGAAAAGTGAACTACCAATTAGACTTCCCAAAGGCTGTCAGCCTGTGGTGGTTCGCAAACCCCCAATGCCTCTGCTGGCAGACCCCAAGCAAGCGATTCAAGATGCGCTTAGGTCGGGGGTCGGTTGCCCGTCGCTCTCGCAGGTGGCTCGAGGATCCACCCGAGTTTGCATCGTCATCTGCGATATCACACGCCCGGTTCCCAACGGCCCGATTCTCAAGGGCATGATCGATGAGCTCAATGCTGCAGGGGTCTCCAACTCGCAAATCACCATCCTGATCGCCACCGGACTTCACCGTCCGAACCTGGGCCAAGAGATGCTGGAAGTCGTCGGAGACCGGTGGGTATTTGATAACATCCGAATCGAGAATCACTTTGCTCGCGATACGGCTTGGATGGTGGATTTGGGCCGCACACCTACCGATGGAATCCCGGTCATCCTGAATCGTCACTTGGTCGATGCGGACTTGCGCATCGTCGTCGGATTGGTCGAACCCCACTTCATGGCAGGCTATTCTGGGGGTCGCAAAGTTGTCGCACCGGGTGTTGCGGGGGAAGAAACCATCCGAACTTTCCACAATTACCAGTTCATGGCCAACCCTTTGGCATGCAACGGCAACTTGATCGAAAACCCCTTGCATCGCGGTCAACTGGAAATCCTCAAGCTCCTGGGGCCGACTTATGCCGTCAATACAATCATCGACGAGCAGCGCCAAATGAGCTTCGTGAACTTTGGCGAATGTGTCCAAAGCCACCTTCAGAGCGTCCAGTTGGTTCGCAAGTACGCGGAGGTTCCAATCCAGCAAAAGTTCGCTACTTTGATTACCAGCGCTGCGGGTTACCCGCTCGATAAGACGTATTATCAGACCGTCAAAGGGATGGTTGCACCGCTTCAAATCCTCGCCGATGGAGGACACATGATTGTCGCAAGCCGTTGCGAAGAGGGGCTCGGGAGTCATGAGTACAGGGATTCCCAAGCTCAATTGAAAAAGCTTGGAGCCCAGGGATTCATCGATCGGATCCGACGCATGCCCCTGGCGGATGTCGACGGATGGCAAACCCACATGCTCCTGCGGCCCCTTTCGATCGGGCGAGTTTCGTTGTACAGCGAAGGCATCCAAGGATCCGACCGCGAGCTTACAGGTGTTGCGATGATCGATTCGATCGAGAAAGCCATCGAGCAAAGTGTGTCAGACTCAGGGGACAAGACCATTGCGGTGATCCCTGAAGGGCCTTATGTGATTCCCATTTACAAAAACGCTCTGTAGCGTTGACCCAGACCGAAATATCCGGAACCTTTTTTTTCTTTCCGTTTACAACAGACTCTCTACCATGAATCTATTTGCAAGAAAGACACTCGAAGAGCTCAACGAGGAGGCAAGGGCCCAGGGCGATGGAACCCTCAAGCGGCATTTGGGACCAGTGAATTTGATCTTGCTAGGGATCGGAGCCATCATCGGTGCGGGTTTGTTTGTTCGCACCGCAGCGGCCGCTGCGGGCCATGCTGGCCCGAGCGTGACGCTCAGTTTCATCGTCGCTGCGGTGGGGTGTGCTTTAGCCGGGATGTGCTACGCGGAATTCTCGGCCATGACCCCAGTCTCAGGCAGCGCTTACACCTACTCCTATGCGACCATGGGAGAACTATTCGCGTGGATCATCGGCTGGGATTTGGTGCTCGAATACGCGCTTGGGGCCGCCACCGTCGCTATCGCTTGGTCGCAATACCTCAACAAACTCATCGAGAGTTTTATCGGTCCAGCTTACATGATCCCCTATCAGTTTTGTCACTCGCCATTTGAATCGGTCATGGTCGACGGCCAAAAAATCAGCGGCATAGTCAACCTTCCTGCCGTATTTATCTTGCTGATCCTCACGTTGATTTTGGTCAGGGGGATCAAGGAGTCGGCGGTCTTTAACGCGATCGTTGTGAGTGTCAAAGTCCTGATTGTGATTTTGTTCATCGCCTTGGGTTGGCAGTTCATCAACCCTGCCAATCATGTTCCTTTCATCCCAGAAGTAACCACGGTTCAAGACAGCATCACCGGGCAGGAGCATCCCTTTGGTGGAATATGGGGCATCCTCGGTGGTGCGGGTGTGGTCTTCTTTGCGTTCATTGGATTCGATGCCGTTTCGACCGTGGCCCAAGAAACGAAAAAACCCGAGCGAGATATGCCGATCGGTATCTTGGGTTCGCTTATCGTATGCACCGTTTTGTACATCCTTTTTAGCTGGGTGCTCACGGGCATTGCACCCTACGAAGATTTCCGAGATCCAACCAAAGGAAAAGAGGCCTCGGTCGCTTACGCGATTCAAACGTACATGACCGGATACGGTTGGTTGGGTAAATTCATCACCGTTGCGATTCTCTTTGGTTTTTCGTCGGTGATCCTGGTGATGCTGCTGGGCCAAAGTCGCGTCTTTTACTCGATGGCCCGCGACGGGCTGGTTCCCAAAGTCTTCTCCGAGTTGCATCCTGTGTTTCATACACCCGCCAAATCGAACTGGATCTTTTTTGTGTTTGTTTCGATTTTTGCGGCGTTCATCCCCGATAGTGTGGTCGGGGACATGACCAGCATCGGTACCCTCTTTGCATTCGCTCTGGTCTCGATCGGGATCATTATCATGCGCAAGAGCGATCCCGATGCGCCTCGTCCATTCCGTACCCCGCTGGTCCCCCTGGTACCAATCCTTGCGGTGCTGGTATGTGGATCGATGATCGCCGGATTGGGTCTGGGCAATTGGCTCAGGCTAGGCGTATGGCTTGCCATTGGCATGGTGATTTATTTCGCTTACGGTGTGAAGAACAGTCGAGTGCAATTGTCCCGTAGGTAACCCAGGGGCAGATAAGTTCGGGACCGGTCGTCCAGGGAGCGTTGTGGAAGCAGAACAAGCTAGAATCCAGGCGGATTTGAGAGGGATTCTCGATGGAGAGGTCTTTTGTGATCCATTGCACTCTCAGATGTACGCCAGCGATGCGAGCTTGTACCAGATCGCACCCATCGCGGTGGTCAGACCCCGTCATGGCGATGATGTCTCGAACTGCATCAAATACGCCGTCGAGAACGCCTTGCCTGTCTTCCCGCGAGGAGGGGGAACAGGCCTTGCGGGCCAATCGCTTGGTCCAGGCATCGTGCTGGATTTTTCGAGGTTCATGCGACGATTGCTCGATATCGACGTCGATGCGCACTTGGTTCGTGTCCAACCAGGAATAACACTTGGGGATCTGAATCGCCAGTTGGCCCAGCATCGATTGGTGCTGGGGATCGATCCTCCGATGCGGGCCGTAACGACCGTTGGCAGCTTGATGGCGATCGATGCTTTGGGAAGTCACTACCCGCGTTACGGGACAGCCGGTTCGCACTTGGGGATGGCTCGAGCCGTCTTGGCCGACGGTCAGCAGGTCCTGTTGGGAAAAACATCCTGGCATTATCCCAACACGGGGAACGCCCAGCTTGATCGTATCGCAATCGAACTTGGACAACTCCTGACCCATCACAAAGATACGCTTCTTTCGCCACCATGGAAGGGCGTTCCACGCGGATGCGGCTATCGGCTTGAATCGGTTCTTGAGGACGATCAAGTTCATCTAGCGCGACTGCAGTCAGGTGCCGAAGGTACGTTGTCGGTGATGACCGAACTGACCTTGAAAGTCGATCCGACTCCCAACGCTCGTGGCTTGGTTTTGCTGTTTTTTGAGAAACTCGAATTGGCTGCACGCGGAGCCTTGGAGGCTCGCAAGGATGAAGTGGCCGCTTGCGATTTGATGGATCGCAGACTCATCGAAATCGCTCGGGAACTGGACCCACGTTACGAAGCGATGTTGCCACGCGGGGCCGAAGCCCTGCTATTGATCGAGCATCAAGGCCAAGAGATCAGCGATGTCAAACAACGCTTAAGCGCCTTGGTCCAGCGGATCGTCCGCAAAGCACCTTCGACCCAACAGACTTCGATCGTTGTCGACGATGCCGAGCGAGATTTCATTTGGCGACTGAGTCGTCGTATTGTTCCCCAATTGGTCCGGCTAGGTGGACCTCAAAAACCGATTTCCTTTGTTGACGATCTTTCCATCCAACCCGAGCGAATGCCCGAGTTTCTCCACGATGTTCAGAACATCCTCAAAACAGAGCGGGTAACAGCCACGCTCTTTGCGCACGCGGCTCAAGGCAATGTGCAACTGCGACCGTTTCTGGACCCGGGCTGCGAAGAGGACATCCAAAAGCTGCAGCGGATCGCCGAAAGGATCTTTGAAAAAGTCATCGAATTCAAAGGGGTCATCTCGGGCGAACATGCAGTGGGACTCAGCCGCAGCGGATACTTGCGCCAACAACTGGGCGATCTTTACCCGATCTGTCGCCAGATCAAATCATGGTTCGATCCCGACGGCATTCTGAATCCCGGAAAATTAATTACCGACTCCCCCCAGCGCGCTATCGACAATCTGCGAACCATCCGGAATCGATCGGTAGTCGATACCCAAGAGGCCCTACAGCCCAGCCGACCCATGCTCCCGATCTTGGACTGGTCAAGCGAGAAATCGCTACAAGCCACAAGCGACCAATGCAACGGATGTGGACGCTGCCGTACCAGCGCACCGGGCGAGCGGATGTGCCCAATGTTTCGAGTTATACGCAGCGAAGAAGCTAGCCCACGAGCCAAAGCCAACCTCATGCGAGGATTGCTCTCCGGGGACATCTCGGGCCCACAGAGCGAAAGCGATCCAATGCGAGCCATCGCCGATCTATGTTTCCATTGCCATCAATGCCGATTCGAATGCCCTGCCCAAGTCGACATCCCCAGAATGGTCGTGGAACTCAAAGCCCAGCACACCGCCACCCACGGACTGAGAATTACCGATCGACTCCTCTCTCGAATCGATCTATTGACAGGGATTGCCTGCCGTTTTCCACGTCTAGCCAATTGGGCTATGGGCAACCGCTCGATGCGCTGGCTACTTGAAAAGTCAACTGGGATCGCAATGGGACGGCGATTGCCAAAGATCGCCAATCAAACGTTTATGCGATGGGCAGTCAAACATAAACTCAATCGCATGAGCCGAGCAGGTGGACGCAAGGTCCTGTACTTGGTCGACCAGTACGCCAATTGGCATAACCCTTGGGTGGGCAAGGCGTTGGTCGAAGTCATGAAGCACCAAAGGGTCGATGTCTACGTACCGACTTGGCAGACCGTCACTTGGATGACCAAAATATCCCTTGGCGATGTCGAAAGAGTCCGGCGGTTGGTCACCCCGCAACTGCGTAGGCTCGCCGATGCTGTCCGCCAAGGTTACACGATCGTTGCTACCGAGCCGACAGCCGCCCTGTGCTTGCAACATGAGTACCCCAACCTCTTTCCTAGCGACGATGCCACATTGGTTGCCGGCAATACCAAAGAAGCTGGAAGTTATCTCTGGGAAATGCACAATCAAAATGAATTGGAGTTGGATTTCAGACCCTTGAGCATGTCGATCATGTACCACACTCCGTGCCACCTGAGAGCCTTGGATCCCAATTACAATGGACTCAAACTTTTGCAATTGATCCCTGGGCTGAATGTTCTGAATGCAGACTCCGGATGCTCCGGGATGGCCGGAGTGTATGGACTCAAACGGGAGAACAATCGGACGAGTTTGCGGGTCGGTTGGGGACTCATCAGCACCATGCAAAAGACGCAAGCTCAGATCGGAAGCACCGAATGCGCCTCCTGCAAGTTGCAGATGGAGCAAGGAGTAGACAAACCGACCATCCCACCGATCGCGCTGCTAGCCTACGCCTACGGCAGACTGCCAGAAGTCAAGGCTTGGATCCAAACCCGACACGATAGCCTCGTGGTCCCTTAACCTTGCGATGCCAGGCAAAAACCGTCCAATACTCGCCGAACCTTGGCGATCTCATCGCGATCAGGCATCCGGGAGACTTGCCCGGCCGCTGTTCTGGTAAACGATCCGTGCAACTGCCGACATCCAGTGGACTCCAAGATCCACTGCGCATTGCCCGAGTGAACTCCACCTGCTGGCAGTATCTCCAGACGATCGGCTGTCGCTATCTGCCATCGCCTGAGCGCATCTAGCGAACCGACCGCTTGCTCGGCTCCTCCACTGGTCAGTATCCGGTCATATCCGATCTGTATCAACCTCTCGATGGAAACCATCGGATCAGGAACTTGGTCGAACACCCGATGCACGACCAAGCTAGCCGCTTGGGAAACCGACTTCACAGCCCGATGCGCCTCGATGAGAAAACCCCAGTCGAGCGAACAATCCTCCAAACTGGCTCCGATGGCTACCCCGTCGGCCCCAAGCCCAATCGCTTCGGAGGCCTGATCGATCATTCGCCGGAGTTCCTCGTTTCGATACTTGAAATCACCGGCTCGGCATCTGACCAAGACAATCAACGACTCGCCGCAACTTGCTCGCACCGCTTCGATCAAATCGGTCGATGGAGTCACTCCCCCTACTACCAGATTCTCGCTCAGCTCGATGCGCTGTGCCCCGGACTCGATGGCGATCACTGCCCCTTCAAGCGTATCGACACAAACCTCTAGCATCGCATCGCACCTTTAGAGGCTTTGCTCAACGGTCATGACTTGATCAAGCTTGTCGATGGGAACTTTTTGCTCCGAACCATCTGGCCAACGAACGGTCAGTTCTTTAGGCTCGCGATCGCCTAGTCCAAACGTAGCGATCAGTTCCGTCTGGGACAAATAGCTGCGTGTCGTGGAGATCGTGCGCATCATCTTCTGGCCATCGCCCAAATCCATTTCGATGGTGGCTCCAATAGCTCCAGTGTTTGCCTTGTCTTTGAGCCGGATTCGAAGCCAGTGATTGCCTAGTTTCTGGTCATTGCGAAGCAATCTGGCTTTGCCTCCATTGGCCACCAGCAACACATCCAAATCACCATCGGAGTCGATGTCCGCGACGGTCGCAGATCGTCCGACCAGGGGCTTTTGAAAATCGGCTCCGGTCTTGTCGGCGCTCAATGCTACGAACTGGGTAGGCTGCTTCTTACCGGCATTCCAGAATAGCTGGCTGGATTGCTCGTACTGCTGCGTTGGGAATACCTTTTGAATTTCCGGTTCCAAGTGCCCGTTGGAGCAAAGGATATCCAGGCGACCATCCAAATCCAGATCAGCAAAGAGGGTGCCGAAAGTCAGTTTGATCCGCGTCTGTGGACCAAATCCGGTCGTGGGAGCCACGTCGGTGAAACTCGGTTTCAGCCCGTCGCTTAAGTACAAACTGGATTGCTCATTGGCGAAGTTCCCGATAACGATGCCGCAGCAATCATCATTGCGAAAGTTCGCACAGTCGATACCCATCGCCCCGGTAGCTTGGCCATCTCGAGTCAAAGCGACCCCCATGGTGACCCCTTGGTCTTCGAATGTCCCGTCTTTCTTATTGACAAACAGGTAGTTCCTGACGGTATCGTTGGCAACACACACATCCATCCATCCGTCATGATTGGCATCGAGGATGGCAATCCCAAGCGATTTGGCTTCTGGCACCCCGGTTGCGGGATTCACAACGTGCAAGCCGGCTTGCTTGCCTACCTCTTGGAACTTACCTCCCCCCTGGTTATGGTACAGGTACATATGGACACCATCAAAGTTGGTTGGTTGTCCATAAGCCCGTTCTAGTCCGACGAGCGTCGATGCCAAAGACAGATCGATTTCGCGAGTCCATGCGACATAGTTGCCGACGATCAAGTCGAGCTTTCCATCCCGATCGTAGTCAAACCACATCGCCGGGCAACTCCACTGGTTTGCTACCCCTGCGACTCCCGCCGATTCGGTGACTTCGACGAATTTCCCACGATCGTTTCGAAATAGATGATTGGTCCCAACGGCCGTGATGAAAACATCGACCCAGCCATCGTTGTCATAATCTCCAAACGCAGCCCCCATTCCGTAAAAGGACAAGCCCAGACCTGCTTCCTGAGTGACATCTTTAAAGTGACCTGTTCCATCGTTTTGATACAGGCGCATCGTCGGGCTCGGCTTGCTATCGTCTCGTTTACTCCAAGGCCAATCGCATGAATTGACAAACAGGATGTCTTGGTCTGAGTCGTTGTCATAATCGAAAAAACCGCTGCCTCCACCCATGGTCTCGGGCAAGAGTCTCTCGCCTTGCTTTCCATCGTAATGCGTGTAATCGATCCCGGCTTCTGAGGTGATGTCGGTAAAAGGTATCTGGGGAATCTCGACCGTCGCAGCTTTTCGCTGCTGAGGAAGGGCGGTTTGAGTTTTCTTTTCGACAAACTGCGATTTACCCGGCCGAGTCGCTAGATAAATCGCGGAACCTATAAGCACCATCGCTGCGATCAAGCCTAGCGAGCGCCAAAACATCTTGCCGATGACCGAATCGTCTTCGCC
Organism: Planctomycetota bacterium; assembly: GCA_018969045.1. Taxonomy (GTDB): domain Bacteria; phylum Planctomycetota; class Planctomycetia; order Pirellulales; family Pirellulaceae; genus JBKCUI01. Next base: position 36,061 of record JAGWZB010000006.1, read on the forward strand.
CGAAGGTGGCTCTGTTGTTGATCGATTGGGCAAGTCGGCTTGGCGTCGTTTGATGTCACGACTCGAAGGTCTATTTTTTGGAGAAGGCATAGGTCGGAACCAGAGGGGTTAAGGGAGAAGATTTTCCTGGGTAGACACCCCAGCCGATTTCGAGGCGGCCTCAGGCGGCAGTCCCGGTGCACCCGGACGTTGCAACAGATAGATCACCGTGGATTCGGCTGCGCGATTTGCCGCCGGATACTTCTGGCGCGCTGGACGTCTTGCTAGATTGCTCGCGTTATCGTCGGGTTTATAGCGCAAGTTCGCTTGTCGATGAAACTCGGCTTGGTCCTCGATCCCCAGCCGTTCAAACACGGTGACCAAGTTTGCATGGGCCATGAGGTTCTCACTGTCGATCGTAAGAACCTTTTCGAACTCGCTACGGGCCAGTTGCAAGTACTTGTCTTTGCCTTCGTTGTCCTCGGCACTGGATGCGGCCAGGGCCAAGTCCAGGTAGGCCGACCCGAGCTGGTTACGGACCACATAGTCGAGTGAAAAATCGAATTGCCGTTTATTGCGTTCCTCGGTTTGGTCATAAAGAACGCTCTTGAAGTTCTCGACGGCGACATCGAACTGACCCTGTTGGCGGGCGATCTCACCCGAGAGCCAAGCGGACGTCCAAACCGGAGGCTTGGGATCCATCGCCACGGCCCGCGCGAGGGCTTGGGTGGCTCCATCGAGATTGCCTTCAGCAAAGTAAACCCTTGCGGTGTTCAATGGACCATCGTAACGTCCGGCTTGCTCGACCTTGGCAAACGCTTCTGCAGCCTGTTTGAGTTGCGAACTCCCCGAGAGCAGCAAACCGATGCCGTAGTCGTTCCAGCGTTGCCAAGTTGGTTCGATGGCCTTGTTGCTCTCTTGTTGTGGTTCGATCCTAGTGCCATCCGCTAGCACGACAGGCAACAAAAGTCTGTCTTGAGCGATGACCGTAATGGGCAATGGGTTGTGGCCGGCCTCGCGTTGGGCAAAGTCTCTATCGCCGGTTTGGAAAGCTTGATCCATGAAATCGATGTATCCACGATCGAACTTGCGATAATTAAGCTTGACGGTCACCTCGATCGCTTCGGAGATGTCTTTGGGGACATCGAGTCGGTAGTGAACGGTTTGGCCCGCACCGGGGGGAATTTGATGGTCGTAAAGGGCAATGAAAATATCCTGCGCGTTTCGTCTAGCGATGCGGTCACCATTTTTGTCGATGACAAAGTTATTGACAAAGTGGGACCACTCATCGACCGATCCGTCTTTGGTCCGACCACCGCTGATCCCGATGACTCGGTCGCCTGATTTGGCCTGGATCTCCAACCACAATTCGTTCGAATCGACCGTCCCTTGGGTCAAGTGGTGTCCGACTTTCAAGGTTCGGATCACGGTTTCGAGCAAGTAAGCTTGGCCTGCCTCCAATGCCGGAACTTCTGGCCGCAGCGGTGCGATCAACTCCCCTTCGAGGCTCCCCTCTTTCCTGATCCCAAAGATGTCGACCCGCGCACAGTCTTTAAGAATCGCTTGGGCTTTTTGGATCACCTCGTGGTCCCCTCTCCAGAACGGCAAAGCGGTATTGCCACCGGGAAAATAGTGATTGTGGACCACGTTTTTGCCTGTTTCGGGATGAGGCTTGGCAGCAAAGTCGTCGGATTCCTGGAAAGGCATATGGCAACCGTTGCAGTTGGTCTGCGCTTTTTCAGGATAGTAAAAGCTTCTAGCGCCGTGCCCTGCAACTCCGCTTAGCAAATACGAATCGTAATGATTTTGACCCCGGACCCATTCTTTGTATTTGGTCAGGTTGCCTGGCAAGTGGACTTTGTGGCAAGTGCTGCAAAACTCAGCGGACTTAAGTGCCGGCTTGAGCATCTCGCTCTTGTGAAACGCAGGCTTGGCCTTGACCAAGAGCATATTGATCTGCTGGAAAACGAAATTTTCGCTATACGCGAACGGATAATGCTGTGGCTCTTCGATGATGTAATCGGCGTTGCCTCGAGTCGACTCGACTTCGGTAATCGCATGGCATACCGTACAAGTGATCCCGGCTTGGCTGGTCGGATCGTTGACATCGTCGTAATGCGGATTGTCGAAAGCCCCCGAGAAGAATGGGACCGGATCATGGCATCCGGCGCAAAAACGCGCCGCATGGACGTTTCCATCCCGCTCCATCGAGACTTTGCGCGTCTCTCGAACGGCGTACAAATAAGCAGGATTGTTGAACGAGCTGAAATGGTGCGAACTGTGGAACCAATCGTCGTAAACACCCTGATGGCACTTCTTGCAGTACTCGTCGTTCATCAAAGCCCGCTGCGGGATAAAGTTTCCGTCGCGGGTGCTAGCGAGCGAATTTTCAAAATACCTTTGCCCATCGGTCGGAGCACGCTTGCTCCATTTCCGTGGATCCTGGGTCTGCGCAATGAGCATCGCTCCAACAGCAAGCGCCGTAGCAATCCCAACTCGTTGGGCTATCACCCAACGGATCCGGGTCCCCACCAACCGATGTAGCCAGTAAAGCCACATCGCGATCAATGGGGTGATGATGTGAGCCCAATAAACAACTCGCTTGCTAAGTGGTCCACGCATGAATTCAAACGACCCAAGCTTGATCA
>JAGWZB010000242.1 GCA_018969045.1 Planctomycetota bacterium
TGCCTAGCTAGCTCCAATGCTGGATCGAGTGGGTGGGGAGCTGCAGTTGGTTGGTTCTTTGCGACCCTAAGAACAGGTTCTGAAATGCTAGGGCTAGAAGGCGTGCCTGTTTGTGTTGTGGTTTGCCCGATCGACCATTGAGGCCCTGCTACGAACGCTGCACCTAGAACAGTCAGCTTGCCAAGTCTTGAATTAATTGATCGCATTAAACCCGTACTCCCTCACGTTCGGATGGTTTATACCCATCCATTCGATAAAGCCCACCAATAGGATCACTATCTATCCTTCTTGTGTTTCGACACCCCCAGGTGTTCCCCTCAGGAAAAGGGTTCAAGGCGTTACAACCAGAACCGATTTCCGGCCAAAATCATCCTGTTTACCCAGCCTGGCGTACCTGCCGGAAAGTGCTTCCCAAGCATCTTTCCAACAAATCCACTGCAGAGTTGAACCCGCCGACGGTACCTGGCGTCTTCTTGGTTTGGCCGTGGCGAGCCTGATGCAATCGCTCCCAATCAAGCTCCATGCTGGCCCGATAGGGACTTTCCAATGGAATCAAATTCCATGGTTTTTTGAATTGATCGGAGACATCCCTGAGGCACTCCTGAAAAGTAACCTGCGCTGAACCCTTAGGTTCATGGCAAGAATCCAGAAAAAACAACGTGCTGGCTGCACCAATCCAGCCACACAAATCCGAGGCATCATGCACCGTGATTTGCTCATCGACTATCCCCAACAAGGTGCTTTCCTGAAGCTTTGCCGGTTGCCCTGATGGTTCTACCACCGAAAGCAAAACGCATAACGGATGGCTAAATTGCCAACGCAATTCGGTCGTTAAAGCCTGGATCGTCTCGCGATGACGCTTGCTCCACCTGGGTATCGATCCCCGGGAATCGTGGATCAACAAAACAATCGAGTCGCTGGGTTTAAGCCCCAGTTGCTCCCGAACCCAGTGGCGGCACCAAGCTAATTGAATATCTAAGTTCATGGCGTTGCGGTCTTATGAGTACGATTTCGACCTCGATGGATTTGCTTTGCTACCGAAGCCCCGGCGGGAATGCTAGAATCAAGCGGCCCGCCGAGTCTAGGTCTTATGCTTAACCATCGCTCGGTTTTCAAAGATTCCTGACGGCAAATATCAATTACTTAGAATATATTTTTTGCTAGCAAACAGCCCGTAGATGAAATTAAGGCAGAACAAGTTAGTCCCCTTGGTCCTGGAGGATCGCCCTGGAATCGGCCCGGTGGCTTCATGGTCTGGGGCTAGAGGCACAGATTTCGAGCGTCACATCGATCGCCTCGAAAAGATCCGCCAGGATTGGGTCGGCCAAGTCTCAGGTGATGACCTCCCTAACGTCTGCTTACGATTACCCCAGCGCCTTCTGGAAGAGTATTCCAAGCAACGCACGCAAAGCCGACTTGGCGAAGTCTTTCTTCAAGCGAATCGTTATCAATCCCATACAGATCGTGTGATCTTTCTAGGATCCAACCATGCGCATAGCACTATCAAATGGTTCATGGATGCATGCTGCGATCCACATTGGAATGAACTCCATCGAGGAGAGCGGGGCAGTAAACCTCGTGTGTACTTCTTGGGGCATTCGACCGACAACGACAAATCTCAAGGCCTTCTGCAATTGTTTTCCCCTCTAAGGCCCAGCAATCGAGATGAAGCCATGGGCTGGGGTGTGATCGCTTTGGAATCCTCAGATGAGTCGCTCGCACAACGATTCACCCAAGACCACATCCGGCAATATCTGAAATCAAGCGGCTTTGAATCGTTTTTTTATCAGTGCCCTACCCTATCGTCGTTGGGGTTGCATCCACTAAGCAACATCCCATCGTCTTTCTTGGCCTTTAGCGAAATCGGAATGCTCCCTGCAGCAGTTCTTGGAATCAACATCATGGAGCTTTTGTCCGGTGCCGCTTACGCTTCTCGGCTATTTGTCTCAACCTCAGCCCACCAAAATCCAATCCTTCGCTGGGTCGCCTGGAAACTATCGACCCCTTCTTTGAATATGGCCCTTTGGAACCAAAGTCTCATTGCGGGCTGCCATTGGCTCTCTCAGCTTGGAAATCCCCAAGGCGAAGCTGAGGCAACACCGAGCGTCCAATGGAACTGCGTGACACCGCTTAGCCATCGCTTAGCGGATCGGACCCTCGAGTCTTGCAACCATCTTTGGGTCGAAAACCCTCGATTCGATCCACTGCCGCTGTGTCCAGTCCAAGTCGATACGATGGTCTGGGACCCCAGCTCGGACCGCCCGAGGCTGCTGAGTCCCTGTTCCCCAGGTGGCCCGACGATCGTCGATTCTACAAGAGACCTCTTCGAGCGCACTTTGGAACGTCAGTCCGCCCAAGGTGGTTTAGGTCTGACGATCCGATTTCAAGATCTTGGGGAACTAAGCCTTGGTCAATGGATGCAATGGATGATCATTGCTTCGATTCTGGAGGCCTGGGTGCTGGATACTTGATCGCATTCTTTTGGATCTTCAGCGCCAAGGCTTTCGCCAAATCGATTTCCAGAACACTAGCCAGTCGAAGCAAGTAAGAAAACACATCTGCGATCTCCTCGGCAATCGGAGAGTCTGCCGCTGTGTTGCCGATAGGCTCGGCCGAACCGGTCCACTGGACCAATTCCATGATCTCTGCAGCCTCAATTGCGATCGACATCGCTAGATTCTTGGGCGTATGGAACTTCTCCCAGTCTCGCTGCGATGCAAACTCATCGAGCCATCCTGACATTTCCTCGATCGTCGTCTTGGATGCATCGACTTGATCATTCATGATGGATCAGCGAGTCGTTTTCATAGATGAAATCTGGCCACTGAAGATCATTGTTCTCCGGGCGGCCTTCAACATAGTACCAATTGCGGATCGGCTTAAGCTCTTCTTGTACGCCCTGGATCAACTGAGGATCCAACGGTTCTTGAATCCATGAAATCCACTGGGTGACTTCCGTAGGTATCGCACTACCGACAAGACAACTGGAAAAATTCTTGTTGGAAACCGAAAATTGCAACGCCAGTTTCTCAATCGTCGTACCTTGAGCTTTGCACCATGCCGAAGCCTTTGCGGCGATTCTCCTAACGTGCTCTGGGGCTTTATGCCAGATCGGTAAAGGGAGATCCGTCAAAAGCCGAGCGGAAAAAGGTGCCGCGTTGATTACCCCAACCCCAAACTCCTTGGCCAGTGGTTGCCACTGCAATGCCATATCGTTTTGCAGTGTGTAATGGTTGTAAGTGATCACGCAATCGAGCAAGCCTGTTGGAATCACTCGCTGAAAGTTCTTCATAGGATAACCGCTGATGCCGACGTAGCGAACCTTTCCCAATTCCACTTGACGCTTCAGTGCAGGCAACGTTTCATCAATGACTTGCTGGATATCTCCGTACTCGATGTCATGGCAAAACACCATATCGATGTAATCGAGTCTCATGCGCTCAAGAGATACATCAATGCTCTCGGCAACTCGCTTGGCGGAGAAGTCAAAATGCCTCGGGGCGTACCTGCCAAGCTTGGTGCTGATGATCAAAGACTCTCGTGGATAGCTTGGTAAAATCTGCCCCAGGAGCACCTCGCTCATCCCGCGCCCATAATACGCAGCGGTATCGATGAAGTTGATTCCTGAGTCGATTGCGGTGCGAACCGAAGCAAGCGACTCTCGGAGATCGAACTGACCAAATTCAGCTCCGATCGACGAAGCTCCAAAACCCAGGGCTGTAAGCTCGATCGAGGTGCGACCAAGCTTTCTTTTTTCAAGCGATGTAGCCATCGATAAAGACCTACTTAAAAATCGAGTGACTACTCAGCGAGTTTTCGAAGCACCGTCGGGAGGATTCCACCGTTGCGGTAATAATCGATCTCAACAGGCGTATCGATACGTACCATGGCTTTAAAGCTCTTTTTCGTACCGTCGGAACTGGTCGCGATGACTTCAATTTCACTTCGGGGTACAAGGGACTCCCCGAGGCCGGGGATATCAAACGTTTCGTCGCCTGTTAAGCCCAGCGCAGTGACGTTCTGCCCAGGCAAGAACTGCAACGGCAGGACTCCCATGCCGACCAAGTTGCTGCGATGGATCCGTTCATACGAGACCGCGATCACCGCATGAACTCCCAATAGCAACGTACCCTTGGCGGCCCAATCCCGCGAGGATCCTGTGCCATACTCGGCACCTGCTAGAACGACCAGCGGCGTTTTTGAGGCCTGGTATTTGACCGACGCATCGTAGATGCTCATCGTCTCACCCGTTGGAAGGTATTTGGTCACACCTCCTTCGACACCAGGAACCATCGCATTGCGGATCCGAATATTTGCAAAGGTACCGCGTACCATCACGCGGTCGTTCCCCCGACGTGCACCATAGCTGTTAAAGTCCGCGGGTTGAACTCCGTTTTCTACGAGGAATTTTCCGGCTGGCCCTGATTTGGCGATCGAGCCTGCAGGTGATATATGGTCGGTCGTTACCGAATCACCCAAGATCGCTAATGCCTTAGCTCCTCGTATGGGTTTGATCGAACCTACCGACTTGGTAATGCCCTCCAAGAATGGAGGTCGTTGGATGTAGGTGCTCTTGGGATCCCAGGCGTACTGGTCGCCCGGTGTGATGGGAATTGCATTCCAGGCTTCGTTGGAAGTGAACGCCCCGGAGTATTGTTTCAGGAACATCTCGGGCAATACGGCTGCTTCGACCGCCTTGTGGACCTCTTGGGCACTAGGCCAAATCTCTCGGAAAAAGACCGGTTTGCCAGCTGAATCATGACCGATGGGCGTTGTTTCGAAATCGATGTCAACGGTTCCGGCCAAAGCGTAGGCGACTACCAGTGGCGGGCTGGCCAAGTAGTTGGCGCGGGTGTGCGGATTGACTCGGCCTTCGAAGTTCCGATTGCCGCTGAGGACCGCCGCGGCGACCAAGTTGCCTTCGGTGATCGCATTGGCGACCGGTTCAGGTAGCGGTCCGCTGTTGCCAATGCAGGTCGTGCAACCGTATCCGACCACGTTGAAACCGAGTTTCTCGAGGTCATCTAGTACCCCGGCTTTGGTCAAGTAGTCGGTAACGACCCTCGAACCAGGAGCGAGGCTGGTTTTGACGAAAGGTTTAACTTTCAAACCTCGAGCGACGGCTTTCTTTGCCAGAAGCCCCGCACCCACCATCACCGAAGGATTGCTGGTGTTGGTGCACGAAGTGATCGCTGCAATGACCACCGAACCGTGCCCAATCTCGCTTGGTTGCTTCGGATCGCTTACTTTGGCCGTGGCAGCAAGTTGATCGCTGGATAGTCCGAATCCACGCTCTGGGATCGGAGCCGTCAGCCCCTTATTGAACGAGGCTTTGACGTTGCTGAGCAAGACTCTGTCCTGGGGTCGTTTCGGTCCAGCCACCGCTGGCTCGACACCTGCAAGATCCAAATGAAGTACTTTGCTATATTGCAGATCAGGTCCATTATCCAGCCGGAAAAGACCTTGCTCTTTGCAGTACCGTTCGACTAGCTCGATCTCCTCTTTGGTCCTGCCTGTGCGTTGCAAGTACTTGAGAGTCTCGCCATCGACGGGGAAGAATCCCATCGTCGCACCGTATTCTGGAGCCATGTTGGCAATGGTCGCTCGATCCGCTAGCGACATGCACGAGACACCTTCGCCAAAAAACTCGACGAACTTGTTGACAACCCCCTCTTTTCGAAGGATTTCGGTGACCCGGAGAACCAGATCGGTGGCGGTTGCCCCAGGAGCAAGTTTTCCAGTAAGCTTCATACCGACGACCTCAGGCATGAGCATATAGAGGGGTTGTCCGAGCATATTGGCTTCTGCTTCAATACCTCCGACGCCCCAGCCTAAGACCCCCAGTCCATTGATCATGGTCGTATGCGAGTCGGTACCCACGAGCGTATCTGGAAAAGCGACAGGACCTACGTGATCTTTGCCTTGGAAGACCACTTTGGCCAAAAACTCCAAGTTGACTTGATGGACGATCCCAGTATTGGGTGGTACTACGCGAAAATTCGCTAAAGCTTGCTGGCCCCAGCGCAGGAATTCGTATCGTTCTTGGTTGCGCTCGAACTCCACGGCGACGTTCTTGCTTAAAGCGTCTCCGGTCCCAAAGTAATCGACTTGTACCGAGTGGTCGATGACCAAATCGACCGGGATCAGTGGATTGATTTTCTGCGGATCGCCTCCGAGGGCCTTCATGGCATCTCGCATCGCGGCAAGGTCGACCACGCACGGCACACCGGTAAAGTCTTGGAGGACTACCCGCGCGGGCTTGAAGGGGACTTCCAGTTCGGCGGGCTTGGTGGCATTCCATTTTGCTAAGTTGACGACGTCCTCTTGGGTGACTTGGTACCCATCGCAGTTTCTCAAAGCGGCTTCCAGCAGCACGCGAATCGAAAATGGGAGTTTGGAGATCGGAGCGATCCCAGAGGATTCAAGTCGATCTAAGCGGTAGATTCCGAGTTTGCCTTGGGGTGCTTGGAATTGGTCACGTGCACCGAAGGGGTCCACCACTTTGGAGGAAGAGGCCATAGTATTCAAGGAAGACAGAAGGGGGAAAGAAAGAAGTTGCCTGCCGTACCACGAAACCGGCAAGGACCCCCATTGTATCGATCTAGACAAAAATAAAAACGGCCCACAGAAAACTGCGGGCCGTTTCGCATCGATTCTACTGCGGAGTTGCCTAACTAGGCTCCCAACCGCAGGAGTTTTGAATTAGTTGCAACCGCAATCGGAAGCAGGAGCGGCAGCTGGGGCACAACCGCCAGCGGCAGCCGAACCACAAGATCCAGCCGAAGCACCAGCGGCACCCTTACGGCTTCCGCAACCCAGGCCACCACCGAGGTGTTTGCCCAAAAGGCCGCGTCCGCTGAAGAGACCTGCACCGATACCAGCACCGGCTGCAGAGCCAGCACTTGCACCTGCCGAACCCCAAGAAGCAGCGCCCGATTCAGCACCAACAGCTACGCCGTTGGACCAAACTGGAACCGAAACCGTTTGAGCAACCATCTTGCAGACGGTTACATCGATTTCTTCTTGAACGGTCGAAGGAACTTGAACGGTGTACTTCTCAACCTTCTCTTCGGTTACGTTGTCGTAAACGGTGACGTTGAAAGTACGTTCTTTGGTTTCTGAAACCATAACAGTCGAGGTAACGTCCTTCGAGCGGGTTTCGGTAACCATCTCGGTAACGTTCTTCGTACGGGTCTTGGTCTCAGTGTCATAAACGGTCTTGGAAACTTCGCGGGTCGCTTGTTCTTCGACAACGCGAGCAACCTTGTTGGTCACTTGGCGATCTTCCGTGGTCATCACAGTCTTGGAGACTGGACGAGTGCGGGTTTCGGTTTCGTAGATCGTCTTGCTTACAGGCCGAGTCTTGGTTTCGGTGGTGTAAGTGGTCTTGGTCACAGGACGAGTACGGGTTTCGGTTTCGTAGATGGTCTTCGAAACTGGACGGGTACGGGTCTCGGTGTTCATGACGGTCTTCTTAACGGTACGAGTGCGTTGCTCGTCGTTATAGGTAACCTTG
>JAGWZB010000243.1 GCA_018969045.1 Planctomycetota bacterium
GGAAAACCTAAGTCGAGTCGTCAAGAATCTTCAGGACGCTTAGACCAGAAACCATCGAGGATGGACCAGAGCACGCCTCAAAGAGTCTTAAGATACTCGATCAAATCAGCTTTCTGTTCCTTGGAAATGGCCTGTCCGTTGACCTTTTCTGGTGCGTGGTCACCCGAAAGAACCTCGTCTAAACTAGAAGCCCTTCCGTCATGAAGTAGCTCAACTTTGCGAAACACCCCTTTCAAACTAGGCGTGTTGTAACCCTTGTAGGCATCTGCCGTAGAACCCAGCCCTAGATCGTGTACCTGTGAGTCCGTGTGCATACTCCCATCATGGCAATCGATGCAACCACCTTCCTTGCCGATGAAGATCTCTTTGCCGCGCATCGCTGATGGACTTGCCCCCCCAGCCTCGGTTCGATAAGGGTTCGGAGGAGGCTGGAGCGTCGATAAATACTCCGCAAGCGCTAGTGCATCCTCATGCTTTGGATTCGGGCCGGCCATGGTTGTCTTCAAAGAATGCTTCATCGCATCGACTAAATCCACCTGCCAGCCATGCCAAGTCCAAGGACCGGTTTGATTCAGTTCGTACAAAGGCAATACGCTCTTGAACGTGTAAGCACTCCCATCGTTAACCGTATCGATGGCAACCGCATTCGAGCCCCCCAAATAATGGCAAGAGTGGCAGCTGTACCACTGATCCAAGCTACGCTTTGCATCGTAGAAAATCGCTTCTCCTCGACGAGCAAGCGATGGGGTTTGGTTTCCACCCAAAAATATACTTCGAACAATACGTCGGTCGATCAAATCAACCGCTTGGACAGAATTCCCCATGTAGTTAGCTACCCAAACGGTTCGATCATCCTTGGCGATCCGCAACCCCATCGGGCGCCCGCCTAGCTCGATTCGAAAGAAACGGTCGGGGGAATTCAACAATTCTCGATCGATGTGATCGGTGCTGCCCCGATCCTGAAACGGCAATCCTTCCTGCTTGAAAACCAAAAGCTCCTGAGTACCTGACGCAGAGATCACAATGGACGTTTCGTCGTGTGTAAGGGCCAATCCGTGCGGATCCGCCACCGCCTTGCCAGGCGGATCAAGCGATATAGCTTGGCGATGAGCCGAATCAGTAAACCCGATGCGCCCAAGCCGGCTTGCCATGACCCATCCGAGCCGAATGTTTCCTTCGTTGATCGGATTGCGTCGGTAAACCATCCAAGGGAAATAGACCTCGTCGGTTCTTTTTGAGGTCTGCATGTGGCCAATATTCAAACCAATAAACTGATCGATATGGAGCAATCTCCCGTCGATCGCATCGACAATCGATACACCGCGATCTCCACTGGTTCCCACAGCAAGTCGAGATCCATCGTTGGAAATAGCAAGAGTCCTTGGCCAGCGGCCAACGCTGATTTTTCGAACCAAACGACGAGAAGCAAAATCAACCACAGCGACCTGATCAGCATCAGTCAACGCAACGTAGATAGACTTGCCATCGGGGGAAACACTTAATCCCGTTGGCTGGAAGCCCAAGAAGATCTTTGATTCAATTTTCAGCCGATTGTCTTGCACCGACAGAAAGTACAATTCACCCGAATAGCTAGATGTGACCAACAATTGGCCACTCGACGGATGTAGAACAATCCCGGAGGGATGCTCGCCGATCATTGCTTCATCAAGCAGTTCCCCATCATGGATGTTTATCAAAGAAACCGAGTTCGAAGTTTGGTTCGCCGTGGCGAGCCATGAATCGGTATCCGACAAAACTAAGTCTACAGGGGAACGGTCTTTGTCGCTGGTGATCAAGTCGCCGCCATGCACAACAAGACATGCAACGGCGAAGACTGTCGATAGAACTACTGCCTGGAAAAACCGTATCACTTTCGATCTTGCTCCATTGAAGAACAGGACCTGGATGCGTACCAACGGTTCCGTGCGATTCTCCGGTGCTTTACTTGTCGCGACGTTCGCGAAGTTTCACACCCTTACCAGTGCGCTCACGCAGGAAGTAGAGTTTCGCGCGACGGACCACAGAGTGTCTCTGAACTTCGATCTTCTCGATCTTCGGCGAATGAACCGGGAACTTACGTTCGACACCTTCACCGGCGACAATTCGGCGGACCACGAACATTTCCCGAGAGCCCGAACCACTCTTGGCGATGACCGTACCGGTAAAGATTTGGATCCGTTCTTTCGTGCCTTCCTGGATCTTCGTATGGACGTCTACGGTATCACCGATCTCGAAGGCATCCACTTTTTCCTTGAGATAGGGTTTTTCAACGGCTTGAAGAATCTGCTGGCTCATGATCGACGAACACTTCCGGTGTACTAAGTCTCGAAACAAAACGGGCTAATAGAATGGCGAATCTGGTGGCTTTTGGGAAGGCCAATTTTCCTGAAAAACCACGTTTCCACAGGCCAATCGTCGTTTTTGGCACAAAAACCTCAGCGATTTCGTCGTTCGAGCAACTTCCGCTCGCAAGAAAACACACCCTCCATTGGCAGCATCCCCAGAAATCGCGATCCGCCAACCCTTTGGTTTAATCAAGCTTTCCCCAAAATTTTATGCGGTTTTTCTAACACAAGGTGGTGCCTAGAGTTCGTCGATGTTTGTTCCAACGTGGACGACAAAACCAACTTACAAGGAACCCATTGCGATGAACTACTTTCATTTGCGCTGCGACGACGTGACGTTGACCGCACCGCTTAAAAGCTACCTTCAAGACAGGCTCGACCAAGCGATCGAAAAGATCCGTGACAAGGTGCATGAAGTCCACCTGAACATTGAGGACATCAACGGCCCGAATCGCAAGGGCTTGGACAAACAAGCGAAACTCGTTGTGCGTTGGAACAATAAACAAAGCCTTGTCATCCAGGACAAAGATTCAAAAGTTGGAGCATTGATTCACCGTGTTTTGGACCGACTCGAATCTTCTATCGATCGACGGATGGAAAGAGGTCTTCACAAGCGGAATTCGTCAGATTCCATGAAACAGAAAGGAGTCAATTAAGCGATGACGACCAATATCCAATGCTCTGGAGTGTCGGTTCCTGCCAAAACTCTCATGTCGACCCGTAAAAAGATCAATCAGACCCTCGATTCGCTAAATCTGCCCGTAGAGCGAGCTAGCTTGCACATCATTGATACCAATGGCCCACTTCTAGGTGGGCAAGACAAAGCCTGCAGGATTGTCGTAGAGATCAGCAACGGCCAGTGCATCGTGCTCGAGGATCGGGACCATGATGTAGAACCCTTGCTAAACCGCATCACTTCACAACTGGCCTCAGAGGTGCGCAGGAAAAACCAACAAGTTGGATTACTCTCAAAAATCGTGAGACGCGCGTTGCAAGGATTCCCGAATGTCAGGGGCTGATCGAGTATAGGGTTCTGACACGCTGGGAAAAATAAGGCTTTTGCCCCCTAACGAGTAAATAAAGGCGCAAGGTAGGATCCATCCATGTTCCCACAACGTCGATAGCGGCTAATCCTTAAGAATTGCAAATGGCAAGCACCCCTGGGTGCTTGATCTTTCGGTCGATCGATACCGCAAAGAACTGCTCTTGGATCCCTTGGATTTGTCCTAGAGTTGCCAGTCCATAGATTTCTAGTACCTCTTTTTCGACGATCGACGCCGTAGCGAACAATCCCAGAGCATTTCTGCCAGCAATCTTCAGCATCGCACTGTCTGCGAACTCACCTCGCACAGATGGTACGATACTGTTCTCAGAAAACCATCGATCCAGCTGGCGCCTCAGAACCGTCTCCTTGGTGGGCAAAAGAAAAGGTGCACCATTGAGCGATTTGGGGAACTCTCTGCTGTATCGCTTGACCAACTCCGAATGACCAAAGATGCTCACGTCCGAACTACCCAGCTTGTAAGAGTGTGCTTGCACCCTGTAAAGGGGGTCCAACGCCGTGTCGGACAAAACGACGTCTAACTTATGGATCGCTAAATCGGCAATCAAATCCCCCATTTTCCCCTCGTGACAAATCAGCCTCATCGACGGGTCCTTGACCATCGCAGGCTGCAGCAATTGGTAAGCCACCAGCTTAGGCATCACATCTCGGATTCCAACTCGCAACTCGATGGGTCGGCCGACCGGCTTGCCCTTGACCATCTCCAGCAACTCTCGACCGGTGCTGAAAATCTCTTCGGCATACACCAGCACTTCTTTGCCCATCTCGGTTAAAACCAACCCTCGCCCTTGCTTGGCAAACAACTTCACCCCAAGCGAGTTCTCAAGCTGCCGGACCTGGACACTGACGCTCGCAGGCGTCACGTGCAGCATCTCGCTTGCACGCTGCACACTCCCCTCACGTGCAACCATCCAAAAGTTCAACAAATGGTGATAATTCAGCCAATCCATAACCGCCCCCGACACTTAAGTTTTCCTAAATATTAAAGGTGGTTTTTTTAAATAAAACCAACTCTTTCCTCTGGTATGCTACGGAGGATCCAAGAAGCTGTTCAAGAAAAAATCGTTATTGCGTAGTTTCGCAAAAAAAATATTCTACGGCGGTCCGCCAACTTAACGCAGATACAATTCTCCGCACGGGCGCTGCAAACCGCAGTCGATTCAGTTGGCAATCGAAGTCGTCGAATAGCCCCGCAGTAGCAACCAGAAGACAGTCCCCGAGAGCAAAACCGATGGCACCAGGGCGATGCCAACGTAGCAGAATGCCCAAAGAAACTCAGTCAGGTTTCCGTCAGTTAAGTAAAGGGCGCACAAACTGCTGAAAAACAATGCCCAAGCCAATGCGGCCAGATGGATCGACCAACCGCTCAAGCGATCCATTTGCCGCAAGAAAAAGGCGATGGGCATGCCCAGCACACCCGCGACCACATAGCTACTGACTAGCCCCACGGTCATCGCAAGAACCGGGAGGATCAAAACCGAAGCTGGATTGATTTCAAAGCCAAACAAATTCGATGCAATCACAACCAGCAGCAAGATTCCCACAAACGCAATCGGTGCAATCGCAGGAGCGATCAAATAAGCCCGCCACATGGCTCGGTTGGTTGGCTTCAACACCACCCGGGTGACTTGTTCCACACCGGTGTCGGATCGATAAGGATTCTCAGGATGCATGCAAGCCTCAATCTTTCAACTGGCTTGAAATTTGGATCCACGCAGAGCGTCCATGCTCCGATCGATCAAATTCCATTCGATGGCACTAGCCATAACAATTCCTCAAGGGCCTACACACCGATACCCTAACGGCGATGGGGAAGTGTTTTACGGCTACAATCAACATTCCCAGATCTGGGATTTACGTCTCTGCCTGAACATTACTTCTTGGCATTATAGAGCAAAAAGAAGCCAAGAGGAATGGAGGTGAAAGACCCCATTGTTCACTTGCTTTCATCGCTATGAAAGGCCTATTCATGCTTCGATTCCTCATCGTGCTCATCGCCGTAATCTCGACGCTAACCAAGATCGACCACACTTTTGCGCAGAACCTACGAGCCGGGGTTGCCAAAGTCGACATCACCAATCGCGAAGCGGGCCCGGTCAACGATCCTCTGTATGCCAAGGCCTTGGTCGTCTCGGACGATCGCAAAACGATCGCGCTGGTGAGCATCGATGCAGTGGCTATCGGCGAAATTGGACATATCCGAAATGACTACTTACCCAATGTTCGAAAATTGGTTCAAGCCGAACTTGGTATCCCAGGCGATCATTTGGTAGTCAACGCGAGCCACTGCCATGGAGTGGTCTGCGACGACGTCTTGCAACGTACGGTAGAAGCGATTCGTCAAGCGCACCGGCAAATGGTGCCGGTGAAAATAGGTACGGGAGTCGGTACCGAAAGCCGTATCATGGAGAATCGACGTTTGATTTTGAAAGACGGTTCCCAACTCGATGTTCGGCACGCCTATTCGCTACCTTCGGACGACACGGTCGCAGCCATCGGTCCGGTGGACCCAAAAATCGGTGTGGTTCGCTTCGACAGAGCAGATGGCAGCCCTCTAGCAGTCTTGTTTCAATTCGCTTGCCATCCGATCCAAGGGGCAGCCAGCGGCGGAAACACCGCGGATCTAGCCGGAGCAGCGTCGCAAGTGATCGAGGAAAACCTTGGTGCTGGATGCATCGCTTTGTTCTTTCAAGGCTGTGGTGGAGATATCAATCCCGTACTTTACAAAGACGTGCATCAGCCCCGTGATGGAAACTGGCACGGCACCCTGCTGGGTCTAAGCACCCTGAAAACGATTCGCCAAATCGTAACGCAAACTGAAACCACGTTCGCTTACTCTCACACCATGCTCGAGATCCCCCGAGCGAATCTTCAACCACGAATTGCAGAGATGGAAATCGAAAGAGAACGACTCACAAACAACCTGAAAGGAACCAGTTTGAACCTAAAAACGTTCCTTCCACTAGTCGTCCAATACCAACTCGACTCCCAGTATCCTTCCTACTACTCGCATCGCTATTTGAGAGAGAAAGAACTGGGGCGTGAAGATCTCAATCGACTCGACCAAGAGAATCGCCGGAATATCGCAGCGTATATCGAAAACATCGAAACGATGGAGCATCTGACCCGCTTGCAAACCAATCTTGCACTGCTTCGAAAACACCATTTGGACAATACCCAAGCCCCCAAGCGAACGATCGACGTGGAAGTCTCTGGAGTCAGACTGGGCAATTTTAAATTGATAACTTTTCCAGGGGAACTAACCGTTCAGATCGGTCTGAACATCCAAAAAGCACACGCGATCCCAGAGACTTATGTATCGGGCTATACCAACGGATACATCTACTATTGCCCCACTGCCGAGCAACTGCGCAATGTCGGAAGAGCCCAAGAAGACAGCGACTGCATCCTCGATCCTGCTTGGCAAGAAAAATTCGAAACCCTGGCGCTGGAAATGCTCCGGAATCTATGAATGCTACAGAATCTAGGATCGAAATCCGAGAATCGCTCTAATGGTCTTGCGAACTTCCAGAGGGATACAAGGCGACGACATTTGCAACAAGTATCAGCAACCCACCGACCAACAACCCCCAAGTGATCTGCTCGTTTGGATGAGCAATCCCAGACAACATAGCCAAAACACTCGGTAAAAACAAAGCCCACCCCGACGCGAACACGGGTTCAAGGCTGTAAATGACGGCAGCTTGGGAAGCGCTCACCGCAGGTTGGTACTTGTTCATCCAACCAAAAGCCAACATCGAACAAAGAACAGCAAGTCCCAGCAACGACGATAAAAAAATCGGTCGCTTAGAAAGATCTACCCAATCCAAAAATTGCATCGCAGGCACACCGGTTTGTTCACGCAGTGGCGTTCCAAGAACGACTCCAACGGTCATCCAGCCAAGGACCGCAGCCGTCAGGAACATACCCGGTGTTACCGCCACCGAATTGATCTTCTTGCCATAATGATCCAAAAATAAGACTTGGAACGCAAAGAAAACCGATCCGAGCGTCGTGAGCGTGTCGCCCAAGGTCCATCGATCGGCTGCATCAGGAGCAAGAGCCAATCCGGTTGAAGTTCGC
>JAGWZB010000244.1 GCA_018969045.1 Planctomycetota bacterium
AACTATGCTCAACGGGCCGATCCTTCCAGATTTCGGGATCTATCACGTTTGGCCCGAGCGAGGGGTCGAAGCCTTTCATCCAGAGGATCGCAACAAGATCGATGGTTGGATCCCTAGCGATCTTGTCTTCGAACGCTTCGAGTGGGACGGCAAGTACTATCACGTCCGCTACGCAGATCGAGTCACACTGAGAATCGAGCCGACTCTCTGGCTCGAGATCCCCGACGAAGGACTCAGGATAGGCGATCAAGTTGAAGTCCTGAGCAATAATATGCAAAACGATCCGATGGTCGCCCAGATCGTCGACATGCGTTTCTCGCAAATCCAAAATGCGATCGAATACACTTTAGAGCACAGCGAAATGCGAATCGAAAAGCAATACCTTGTCCACCAACTGGTGCGCCTGACCCAGCGCGAAAATCTGCGGCCAAGAGATGTGCCTGCGCCCCAGCCCAAGTTCCTAGGCCAAGGCGATCTGCCAGCACAAGGGATCGACTAAGCGGCTTTGAGCCTTTTCCAAAGACAAGCTGGAACCTGGACGATTCCCGCCTGTTTTTTCGCATCGCCACCGATTGGCCCTCTCCAAAATCGATGACTTTTTGCTTAGATCCAGTAAACTAGGCACACATTCCAAGGTGCGTCGCATCCCGACGCTGACTCTCCTTGCGATGGTCAGTTTGCAACGGCCTCTGGGGGAGCGTCCTTTTTTCTTTTAACGAAAGATGATCCACTTCGATGAAATATCTCATGTCCGCAAATCTTGCTTGGGCAGCTCTCTGCTGCTGCATAATCTCCAAGTCGCATTTGCCTGTTTGCTTTGGGGACGATGACCCCAAGCCGGCCAAGCCGACGCTGAAGACTCCTTCGGATGAACGGATCTATGCCGATATCTCTTATCTGGCCTCTGATGAACTCAAAGGACGCGCTGCAGAAACGCCAGGCCTGAAACTCGCTGCAGACTTTATCGCCAAACGCTTCGGTGAACTGGGACTTCAAACCGATTTGTTCGACGGCCAACCCTTTCAATACTTCGAAGTAACGGGTAACCCGGGAGCTTCTCCCGAAACCAACAAGCTCGAGGTCATCAAGCCCGATGGGACCAAGGTTGCCATGGTGTTGGCAGATGAGTTCCAGCCTCAAGCCATCGGTAGCAACGGCGAGTTTAACGGCCCACTGGTTTTTGCTGGATACGGTATCTCGGCCAACGAAGAGAACTTTAAATACGACGACTACGAAGGACTTGATGTCAAGGGCAAGGCGGTGCTTGTGATCCGCAAGCAGCCCAAGCCGGCCCAAGCCACTGGCCCTTTTGCTGGAACTCAGCCTAGCCAGTACGCGTTCTTCACCAGCAAAGAAAGCAATGCTGCCAAGCATGGTGCCGCAGCCCTGATCCTGATCAATGATGCGACCTCTGAAAAAGAGAGCCCCGGCGTTTTGCTTCCAGTCGCTGGAGCAGGCAATAGTCCTGATGGAGAGAAGATCCCGACGTTCTTTATCAGCCGTAGCATGGCCCAAGCCTGGCTCGAAGAGTCCGGAAAATCGCTTACTGAAATCGAAGCTGCCATCGATGAAAAGCTCCAGCCTCAGTCCTTCGAGATGACCGGTTGGTCGGCCAAGGGTCAGTCGGACGTGACCCGTCGCAAGATTCCTTCGATGAACGTCCTTGGGCTCTTACCCGGTCAAGGTAGCTTGGCAGACGAGTATGTCGTGGTCGGTGCGCACTTTGACCATGTGGGGATGGGGGGTGCCGGTTCGCTTGCCCCTGGAACCATCGCGATTCACAACGGTGCCGACGACAACGCTTCGGGAACCGTTGGGCTTTTGGAGACGGCTCGCAGGATTGTTGAAACAGCAAAACAGTCCCCTGCGGACAAGCCTCGGCGCAGTATCTTGTTTATGACCTTCAGCGCCGAAGAACTTGGACTCATCGGAAGCGAATACTATGTCAATCATCCGCGATTTGAATTGGCCAAGACAGTCGCGATGCTCAATTTGGACATGGTCGGACGACTCTCGGACAACGTTTTAACGGTTTACGGGACGGGCACCGCGAAAGAGTTTGACGACCTGCTGACTCGCTCGAACGAGAAACTCGGTTTCGATATCAAGCGTCAACCCGAAGGGGTTGGACCCAGCGATCACCAATCGTTTTTCCTCAAAGGGATCCCTGTCTACCACTTCTTCTCGGGCTTTCACCCTGACTATCACCGTCCCAGTGACGATTTCGACAAGATCAACGTCGAAGGGATCTCCAAGATCGTCGACATGGTTGTGTTCTTGACCGACAACATCGCGCATGCGCCAGACCGCCCAGTATTCCTGCGAAGCGCTGCGACCAAGGTTCGCTTGGGTGTACGTATCAAGCAAGGTGAACCTGGATTGGTCGTCGAGCGAGTGATGCCAGGCGGATGGGCCAAGAAAGCTGGGGTCGAGCCCAACGACAAAATCCTCAAGATCGGCGATCGCCAAGTCGGAGCTAGAGAGGATATGGACGAAGCCCTTGGGTCCTACAAACCCGGCGATGATCTTGAAGTCCAGGTCCAACGAGGTGAAGAAAAGGTCACGCTCAAGGCGTCGATCGGAACTTGATGAATGGACCGCTAGATAAAGATCCGTCGATTGAAGACGATCCACTCGAGCATCAGCAGTCCAAGCGCTAGGAGCAAGAGCCATCTCCAAGTCTCTTGCCTGGCGCGAATGGTATTCGAGGTCGCTGCGATCGATTCCGAACCAGTTTTCAGTTCCAAACCTACCTTCAAATTGCTTTCACGATTTGAGAATAAGTTGACACAGAATCGTTCGACCGGTTCTTCCAATCCCTCCGCGCGAACTTCATAAACACCGAGTTGATCGGTTCGCGTGTAAAGGAATCGTCCATCGGGTCCACGGTCGATCGTTTGGGTTTTTCCGGAAGGATCGATGATCTGATAACTCTTGAAACGATTCGATAGCATCAATTGAATCGGCATCCCGGGTTGGACCGTCGGTGCGCTGGCTTCGGTCACCCCCCCTGCCAACTGCTCGACGGCGGCAAAGACAAAGACCGGAAACGATCTTTTGATGCCCCAGTCGCTGTTGATTTCTAAGCCGTCTTGGGTGGGACGAACGATGTCAAAGCCCAACACCGCGTCTTGAAAGGGGCCTCTGGGGGCGACGGCAAAGATAGGACCAATGTCGGCGATCATCAGGACCGAACCCGAAGCGGGCGGTTTGACCGACCGGGACTCGACGATCCCGACGGCGGACATCTCCAGATACTGACTGATCGGATGGCTGCGATTGACGTCCAAGACGATCACAGGTCCCGTCGGATTGCCAAAGGCCCATTGGTCCTGCTCAGGCTTGGCACTCTGGGCATTGGGCTGGCTTGTTGTCGCAGTTGCACCCGTTTGGGGTTGGCTGGCGACTGGATCACCGGTCGTCGGTTCCCCGGCTGGCTGTTCCGGCTCCTTAGGTTGGATATCCGCAGGAGGCAAACCACCGATGAACAAGGTGCTGGCCGATGGCATCTTATCTGGAGAGCATGAGTCGTAAATGATCAGATCGTATTTGGCTTGGCTGGAATTGGTTTGATACTCCTGGGTGGCAAGGTGGCTTAAGGGTTCGATTTGGATGTTGGCAAGCTGCATGACTCGTTGGGTGCCAAGAGCGGTTTCTAAAGCGTTGTTTCCGGGGGTAATGACCAAAATGCTGACTTGTCGATCGGGCCGTATGGCCGCGTAAGCGACGTTGTCTAGTGGCAGGGCGTCGGAGTGATCGAGTTGAAGTTTCAGGCCGCCGCTTTCGATCCCTTCGAGATCGAATTGAATCCCTGTTTCTTCGCCCGCTAGCAACTTGACTTTCTTGGCATCGATGAACGTATCGTCTAAATACAAGGAAGCCGTGCATTCGACAGGATCAGAACCGTGTTGGATCAGCCTTGCGAACGCTGAGATCGCACCGGTTTTTGCCAATGCCGAGTCCGACTCGGGTCGTTGGATTGCGAAGCTGAGGATTCCCGCGTTTTGAGTTTCTGCATCACCGATCGGTACATACTCGATTTTCAATTGTCCAAACTCGGCTTCATTGAGTTCACCGACGGCACCATCGCTCAGGAAGTAGACAGTCGCCGGGACTGCTTCGGCGGTTTGGATATCGACGTTGTCCTCGAAACTTACACGGCCGGGGTTTGCAAGCCCGGCGGCGACTCGGAATGCTTCGCTGACATCGGTTAGTTGCGAAGTGGGCTCGATGCGTTTGACTGCATTTTCAAGCAAACTGCGGTTGTTGGTGAATCCTTGTTCGACGCTTGCGCGATCCGAAGTTGCGATGACCATCGCCGAGTCGTTGCTGGCAGCATCTTTGATAAGCTTCAGCGCCTTGTCTTTGGCGACATCCAAGCGACTGGGGTTATTGTCGGTAGCTTGCATGCTGGCCGAGTGATCGATGATGTAGATTCGCCGTTCTCCCACTCGGTTCATTCCGCTCCAACCCGGACGCAAGCAGGCTAAAATCAGCAATCCGACGAATAAAAGCTGAAGGTATAAAAGTAGATTTTTGCGAAGTTTCTGCCAGATGCTATTCACGTGCAAATCTTCGATGGCACGTTTCCAAAGCATGGTGCTAGGGACGACAGCCTGCTGTCGCTTGAGTTTCAAAAAGTACAAACTCAGGATCGCTGGTGGGATTGCAAGCAGCAACGCCCACTGCAACGGGGATAGCATGTTGATCCAGGTCATCGCAAGGCTCCTTAGCGCACCAAGCCGCGCGAACGAAGGTACTCATTGAGTAAAGGATCTATCTCCTGATCGCTTCGCACCGACACATAAGCGATCGAACGACGATTGCAAAAGCTTCTTGCCGATTCGATAAAAGCGTCCAGGGTCAAGCGATAGCGTTGCAAGAGGGACGCTGAGATCGATACTTCTCGCATGTCATCGTCTTCGCAGTCGGTGAGCTTCAAATCACCGGTCAGTTTCGGTTGCAACTCTTCAGGGCTTAGAATATGAATCAAGTAAATGTCCATTTCGCGGGCCACCAGCATTTTCAATGCGGTCTCATAGCCGGTTTTGTTCATCAAGTCGGTGATCAGGATCACGATCCCTTTGCCGGTGTTCTTTAAGCAGAAGCGACGCACCGATTCCTCCATGCTAGGGGTAGGGTTCTGGCACGTGGCATCTTGAAGTTGACCAAGCAACCTGTAAGAACTGGATCTACCTCGAACCACCATCGGGGAGGCCGCCTTGCTAAACGTGGAAACCGATACGCGATCTCCACGGCACAACCCGATGTAGCCCAGGGCCGCCGCAATCCGCTTGGCCGTTAAGAACTTTGTCGGGGTCCCAAAATCCATCGACAATGAGTCGTCGACCAAGGTGTAGACGTGCAGGTCCTCTTCTTCAAGAAATATCTTTAAATAGAGTCGATCGAGCCGAGCGAAGAGATTCCAGTCGATGAATCGCAGGTCGTCGCCAGCCACATAGTTTCGAAAGTCTGCAAACTCGACACTCTGACCCTTGCGCTTGCTGCGTCGCTCGCCTTTCATCCGGCCGCGGAAAATTTTGCGGCTGACCAATTCCATCCGCTCAAGTTTGGCCATCATCTCGGGCGACAAAAGCGCCTGGCTCGTCGAGACTGGGGGATTGGAGGCCATGAGGATCGGGTTTCGATGGGAATACGCAAGGGTTTTTACGAAGGACTCCGGGCAAGTATACCAGAAGCCATCTTCGATCAAAATTATTTCCCACCCTCAGACTCGATCGCATTATAATTTGGGCTCGGATTTGATCCGTTTTCCTCTCCCGCGATCCCTCTCCCACCGGTCAACCTACCATGCCGACTTCCCGTGTGTCCCACCGCCGAGCGTTTCTTCAGAGTTCCGCTGCGGCCGCTTGCTCGATCAGCCTTGCTCCAAACGTCTTGAGAGCCAACGCATTCCAGAAACAACTGCAAGTTGCCGTCGTGGGTGTCAACGGCATGGGTTGGTCGGATTTGTCCCAAGTCGGCAGTCACAAGCAAGTTCAATTCGTCGGATTCTGCGACATCGATTCGAATCGCTTCGACCAAGTCGATAAAGCGTTTCCGGGTGTTGAGCACTTTTCAGACTATCGCCACATGCTCAGCCAACTGGGTGATAAAGTCGACGCGGTAATCGTCTCGACCCCAGACCACATGCATGCACCCGCTGCCATGATGGCCATGGCCATGGGCAAACATATCTACTGCCAAAAACCTCTGACCCATACCGTTTGGGAAGCTCGCCAAATGCGACTTTTGGCACAAAAGAAAAACTTGACAACCCAAATGGGTAACCAAATTCACTCGGCCAAAGAATATCGGCTCGGAGTCAAACTCATTCACGAGGGTGCGATCGGCAAGGTCAAGGAAGTGCACTCGTGGGTCGGAGTCCAAGGTCGCCAGTACTGCAGCCGGACCGATCGCCCTGAATCGGCCCCAGTACCCAGCAACGTCCAGTGGGATCTATGGCTAGGTGCCGCTCCCGAGCGCCCCTTTGCCCCCGATGTGTACCATCCATTCAAGTGGCGAGACTGGCAAGACTTTGGCTCGGGTGCCATGGGTGATTTCGGTTGCCATATCCTCGACCCAGTCTTCGGCGCTCTGTTGCTGACGGCACCCACAAGCATCGTCGCGGAAAACTCCGGGACCACCAACGAAGTTTGGCCCGGTCCCGAAACCATCACCTACATGTTCCCAGGGACCAAGTACACCGCTGATTCTCAAATCAAAGTCGTCTGGAGAGATGGAGGACTCAAACCACCCCGCGAACTTGCACAACTACCCGATGGTGTCGAATTGCCAAGCGGAGGTTCTTTGTTCATCGGCGAAGGCGGCACGATGGTCTTGCCCCACGTTGCAATGCCATCGCTCTACCAAGCCAATAAGGCCAAAGCGATCGACTTGCCCCAGATCAACGGAACCAACCACTGGCACGATTGGGTCGATGCAGTCCTTGCGGGCAAAAAGACAACCGATGGTTTCGAGGTCGCAGGCCCTCTGACCGAAACAGTCCAGCTTGGAAACATCGCCGCCAGAGTTCCTGGCAAACAACTCCAGTGGGATGTCGCTTCGATGAAGCTCTCGGGTGACCCAGCGGCTTCTGCGCTTCTGACAAAGTCTTACCGCAAGGGATTCGAAGTCCCAGCTGTAGGCTAACGGTAGCTAAAGTGCCGCATGCGAGGGGCCCAAAAGGGTTTTTCTCATGGTTTCACAGCTCCGCTTCCGAATACCGAACTAATCCAAGATCTACATCCTGAGCGATACACACTGTGCTCAATTCGACAACACAACCGCAAACACCTCATCCGATAAAACTTGCGAGAAACCCCAGATTTTCAGGGAAAACTGGTTTGGGGAATTGTGAGGATCGATCGGAACGGGGTTTGCTTATCCGTCGAATGCTTTTCCACGGCGGAAGGCTTCCGCCAAAACCTGAACATCCTCTCGTCTATCCACTGGCTGCATGGA
>JAGWZB010000245.1 GCA_018969045.1 Planctomycetota bacterium
ACCCCCGGTAGCCTGCTTTCAATCTGCTGGGGGGACGACTTGATCTCCATATCTCCTTTGTTCAGGACCGAGATACTGAAGTACCTTGCAATACAAAACGCCCTTAGTTTTGGATCAAGCGAATTGATGTTCGAGTCACTCATCGAGAAAGGAGCGGAACGAACCACCGATTTGGATTCATTCAATTCGACATGCCATGAGGGTTGTTTTGACTCGCTATTGGTTAACAGCAGATGGCTTGATCCCTTGCTACCTGTCCGTTTCCAGTACAGGGCACCTTGGACATAACCTTTAACATTTTGCGAGAAATCGCTTGGCAATTGTGTGTTTGGTATACTGAACTCAATCTCGGTTGGACTGGAGGTTCTCCACCCTACGATACTCCCGTCGGTGTATTTGATGTTAAGATCACTGACCGATTGATATTTATCTGACTCAAGCTCTCCTTTAGCTAAAAATGGGATTCCGATCCAACCGTATTTCGGACGCCTGAAATTCCTCTCTGCATATTCTTTCTCTGTGTCGCTTGCTTGAGGAATCGCTTTTTCCGCATCTGAAGATTTTTCGATCAATGGATTGAGTGTTCCTAAGCTTGAAGACCATTCATCAAAGTAAAATGGGCCTGAAGGAGTCATATCCATATTTTCCCAACGGACATTTTCCTCAGTTGCGATTACCTTTCTAGTCAACGTTAAGAATTGACCAGTGCCTACCACGGTATACTTTTTCAGATCGGTACGCGATTGTCCCTCTAAGTCCATGGAAAAGCCGCTTGGGAGCCCTAATCGCCCTTTTATATTGAATGTTCTTTCGTCAGGTCCAAGACGGTTATCGAGAATTGAAGGTGGTTTACCTCCTGACGCAATAGAGATCTCAACAACATCGACGCCCAGTATTTCCGCTTTGCTGTCGAGGCTGATCGACTTGGTCGATCCGCTTGCAGAGAGACTCCCCCCTGCCCTTGCCGGTATGGTTGGTAGCCCGGGAAGCCTACCTCCTCCTTGCATGTCTCCCTGCAACTGCATTGCTCTGAGATCCGTTGCCAGTCGGCCGCTGGCGACTCCTGGCGTATTGGCCACAGTCATCACGGAATTCCCCTCGAATTTCTGCTCCTCCCAATTTCCCTTGATGCTCGACTCATTGCTGAAAAGACCGACCCAAGCTTGAGGCAGAGGGCCAGGGGGAACCACATGCCCCCCCAACCTTAATGCCGGTTTGTTGAAGCTAAAGAGGACAAACGGACGAGTGAACGTAAAATAGGGTGTCGGGAGACTCATTGGAACATCGATGCCGAACTCCTCTGGCACATGCAATCCTTGACGGTCAACGACGATACCATCGAGGCGAACTGAGATTGGCGAGTTGAAATATTCGGTAAAGAACTGAGGACTAAAAACAGCCTTCAGGTAAACACGAAAAGGCTCCAGCGATATCCAATGGATCCCGTCGATTCCCTTGGGATCAGGATAGACTCGAACCAGATCGACTGGTACGTAGGTGCGCATCGCGTTCTGAATTCGGCTGAGCATTTCCGTAGCATGCGACTGGCACTCCTCTACGATCACGTCCGTAGCGAGTCCGACCCATTGATTTCCGACGAGTCCGAGGGAATCGTTCCAGGCGATTTCTCCTACCTGGGCGACTTGAATCTGGTAGTTGATGGTTGCGTGCGGTTTATTTGGGTTCCAAGCCGTTACTGAGCCCCTCACCTTTCCGAACCTTTTGTGTTCGAATTCGCCGACCTGCTTCCACTGCACTTGCGACTGTTGTTTCACATTTGAATCGCTGAGCATCAAATCGATAGCGTTTTTTGCACCGGTTTCATCAGCGACAGATTTAGTCCCTAAATGAAGGAGCGGCCAATCTTCGATTTGCAATGTTAGTCCGATTTGGATTTCATCACCCATTCGGGTCAGTCGTGTGGTCAAGAAAGGGGCTTGCAAACGCGGGTAGCTTGTTGCCAGATACTGCTCTGCGTACCGCAGCAATCGCTCCGATGCGTTTTTTGAATCAGCAGACTGCGGAAGATCCTCAGGTTGCTCAAGCAAGGTCAGTTTTTCAGGCAAGTCAACATGGTTTTTCTTTTTGTCGTCTGGGGAAAGAGTCATGCTGATAGATTCATTCTTGGATGAATCGGAAGTTTCGACATCCGTTGCGAAGCGGCACTCGATGGCCCCATTGCGCGAATCAAAAGTAATATCGCGGAGATAAATCCTACTGTAGTGTTTTGCGAGCGAAGGCTGCGACTTGATGAGTTCGTCTACGAATCGCTTCCGATCGTCTTGGGAAAGCTGTGCTTTCCAAACGGTGGATAAGTCGCCGTGGCAATAGGCCTGTATCGAGATGGTTCCTAAGTTGGGGTGTTTTAACTGTCCGGTGATTGTTCCATCGACGGTTTTTTGTAAGCTCGCTGGATGATTCCATAGGGTTTTTCGAGAGGCGATGTGATTCGTAAAGGATTCATTCATTTCGACCGTTGCTCTGCGGATTTGGACTCTCAAATCCTCCTCGGTTTGATCATCGAGTTTTAATTCCAAAGGAAATCGCCAAGACGCATCCTCGATGGAAGCAATCAAGAAATGAAGGATGGTTTTCGATTCCCCGTTTGTGTCTTGGACCTCGACTCTTGAACCAGGAGAGACGATCAACCCAGTCGGTGCTCCAAAGGTGATCAGGAATTCGCGTGCTCTGTCAGCAAGAATCGAGATGGTATCTTGCGATGGCGGCCATTGAGGTTGCCATTGATCTGATTCGGTGCCAGGTTTTTGCTGCCATGGCAAGCAAACCAAACGAACCCCAGTGTCATAAACCCGACTCGGTTGGTCGGTGCTTTGCCCTTTGGGCGTCCAACCCACATCAAAGTTTGTTGTTGAGTTTATCCCTTTGTAAACAGTATCCTTGACGCTGGCGTTGCGACGTTTGGTAAGTACGACGGTTGCTCCACCGGCTTGGATCCGGATCACCTGTTGGCGATCGATGGATTCATATTGCAAAACCGTTGGGAGTATGTTTTTTGAATAGCTTTGAGAGAACCCTTTGATCCATCGGTATTGGTCATCCATTGGATACCCGAAGGCTGCAGAGAAAAATCTTCTGAGGAAATTGACCTCCTGAGGAAATGGCGGGCATTTCAATCTTGCGATCAGTGCCTTGTATCTCTGGTGGTTGACGATTTTGCAGAAGGATGCAGATTGGTCGGCTAAGGAGTATTTGCGGAACGCCGCTTGAAGATTGTCGGTAAGTTTTTCGACAGTTAGTTTCCTCATCCTTGGGAGATCATTCTCATGAACGGAGTCCAGGATCCTAATCATCCCGTTGATCTGACTGAACTCGTTGCTACCGGAGCGATAAAGATCCGAGAGATTCTGCGCGCTTTGGTTTCCAGGATGCCTAATCCAGCGAACCAAATCCTCGATGGGAACTGGCTCCAGGTAGGCCGGACTCCAGCGACTAGCATGCTCGAGTTCCGAATGAAGCTCTTTGATTGTTATGACTTCGTCGCGCTCTAGGCTCTGGGCGCTTAATCGGAAAGCATAGCTTGGTGGTATAAGCATAGCGAGGATTGCGATCGCCATGACCAAAAGAGTGCCACCTAAGACAAGTCCGATCATTGCTTTCGTCTTGAGCATCATTCTCATCCGAGTACATTGGCTTGCTTGATCGTCTGCAGGGACGCCTACTCAATCGGACCTTCTGCAACCGGATAGGATTTATCAGAGTCCTGGTTTTGTGACCCAGCAGGCCCCTTGGATGCTGGAACGCTATTTTGGCTGGAGGATTTTGAATTCGAGCCTGTACGGCCGTCACCGCAACCTGTCAGACTTAACGTAAGGATGAGCATTGGAATGAAGAGGGCTGAGCCTCGCAGGCTACGTGCCGAAAGCCTTGTTGAGCGCGCACCTTGCCAAGGATTTCGGCCCCTTTTGCAAGACACAAACCCGCCTGCGACGAGCGACCAGACCGCTAGTGAGAGCGGTTCTGGGACTTGGCCTCCGCTTGAGAAAGGCTGATTGCTATATTTTAGGTACTGGATTTCAGCAGTGACGTTCTCGCCAGTAGGAGTACCATCACCAAAATACAGTTGATTACCCGCATAACCCGATGGTCTGGTTCCCGATGCTACCAGCGAGCCGTTAACAAAGAACTCGTAGGAATTGGTCCCCGCGTATCCGCGGTATTTGAAGGTATTAAAACTTTGAGAGAAGTCATAGCCGCTACCGCTGGTAACCCCATAAATCCGCCATCCATCCTTGCTAATCACAAAGTTTGACGAGACATTGGGATTGTAAGCAACGACAAAAAACCCGAAAGATCCCGAGTTTAGGATTTTCAATCGGATCTCCATCTCCAAGTCAATTGTGTGGTCGAAAACGTTGTCCTTATAGTAATAAACCTGTCTATCACCGGAGGCAGCATAGGAATCGAGTTTCAATCGATTGTCTCCAACGATCGATACCAAGTCACTTTCGGGCCTACCGGAGTCCGTGTAGAAGCTCATCCCCTGAGCCGAAGGCAGTGTTGTGTTCAGTGCAAAGTCTAAAGCCAAGACGTGCGTCGCATCAGCATGGGTCGGCATCGCTGCGATGCAAAGCAAAACAAGTATAAAGAGCCGTGAGATTGCCATCGTCTGAAACTTTCCTGATTGGATCGTGGATTCGTCAGTCCTCGGAGCGTTGCTCTCCTGAGTTATTACGACGACCATCTACTCAACCAGGACTGTTCCAGTACTAAAGAGGTCCAACGACGATGGATGAGGGGCATTCAAGTGCCCACTATCTTTGTAGAAATTGCCCGAAGACTACCGGACTTTAGCGTCAAACCTAACGAAGCCACCTTCGCCGGGTTTGAGTTCCTGATCGATCTCCCAGCGTAGGATCGACGATCCGGCATCGTTAGGGGTGGAGGAAAAGCGTGCTTCGAGGCTCGATTGCTGTGTCGACTCGACATATTCAAGCCGTGGCGCTAGCGAGTCGGTGACCACCAGCTTGGACACCGGCTGTTCTCCGATATTGTCATAACGAATGGTGAAGGAAATCGTGTCCCCTGGGTTTGCGATTTGCTCGGAGGCCACCTTGCAAATCCGAACACGTGCTCCCTTGTACTCATACAAGGTAAATTCTTGAGGTTGTTTTTGATCGACCACTACGGCGGCTTCTTGTCCATCGATCAAGACCTGCAATGCATCGATATTCGACCAAACGCGAGCGGCTGCCGCAGAGATTGCGAGCTTGGCCGGATCGGTCATCAGGATGTTTCCATTGCGGATGATGTCGAGGTCTTCGTAAGGCTTGAATGCATCGCTGATTTCCGCCATGGGCAATACCAACTCAGCAGGCATCGGGCGTTGTCGATCCAGGAAGGCTTCGACCACTCGTACGGTATCTTTGGTGTTGGCTTTCACTGGAGCCATGACTTGGATGGGGGGCAACTTCTCTTTGATCATTCCGGGGCCCGAGGGTAGATCTGCAGTCTGTGGACGCAAAGCCAATTCGGATTCGATCACACCGGTCCGTTTACGAACGCTACCAAATCGAGGTGCATAGATCGCGACCCGACACCCAGCTTGAACTTCAGTGACCCCGGACTTGGTAGTGTACCGAATGACGGTATCCTCTGGATCGAGACCTTCAAAGGACAGATCCTCTCTGAGCCGAACGGCAGGGCCGCGATCTCCTCCGTCGAAGATATACTCTTGGGGGTCCATGCAACGGCCTGGGATTTCGCATTCAGGCTCACAGGCTCCCTGCGGGCAAGGGCCTTCATGAGGAACCTTGCAACCTGCTCGGCATGCAAGGAGTCCTGCTCCTAAACGATTGGGGAATAACGGTCGGTAAGGTCCGTGAACACATGAGCCACTTGGCTGGCACTCAGCCACCGCCCCACCGGATTCGTAAGTTGCACTGGCCGAACTGCTTGCTGAACCACTTACAACTCGTCGATGACCAACCATTTGGTACGGGGATCCGGCGACCGGTGTTGCAGGATCGACAAATTGGGGACCAACGCTTGAGGGAGTCCTAGCGACCGCAAAGCTTTCAGGTTGCTGGGTAGAATGCCGCGAACTGGCTGGGTTGAGAGATGCTGGGTTGTGGGATGCTGGGTTATAGGATGCCGGCATAACGGCCTGTGTGCTAGCGGATTCAGATTCGCTGAGTATCACCTGATCGCTCGACGTATCGCGTGGGAGCCTTACCCGATCCCGCGATGGATCCATCGCGCAACCGACTAGGCATGCAAACAGCAACAAGCAACAGCACGGTGCCAACATCGAGCCTTGTTGGAATGCAATTGGACTTCGCATCATGGGAGTGACCCTTCGGTTGGCAAATCGTGTGTCTAGCAACGCTATTTTGTCTTTAATTGGAATCGCTGATCGAGCCTGAAGTCGCAGGTCTATCAACGCCCGGACGACCCGGTACTGGCTCAGCGATGGGGCCAGATTTTGGGTACTCGATGATAGGCCATCTGCCTTCGTCGATGAGCATTTGTTTGGTCGGAACGGGTTTCAGGGTTGTCCATGGGGGGCAATGGTAAAGGAACTCCAGCCAGTCTTGTCCTTGCGTCACATTTGGGACTCTCGAACCCATGCGCAGGATGGCGACAGGGCGGCCGAGTTGATCGGCAGTTCGGAGTGCATTTTGTGTTGGGCTAATGTCCAGTACGCGCTGAGGTTTGCCCGAGGTATCGACCGGTTCGGCGACTTCGGAGTCTTCTAGATAGATCACTCGCATGACCAGTTCGCCCTTGGCCGCATCCGAGATATCGTTTTCGTCGATTTCGATTGGGATCGGGAAACGATGTTCACGTTCGGCTGGTGGGCAGGTTTTGTCGATGATCTCAATGGTTGGAAAAAGTTCTAGGTCGGGATCCCCCTCGATCCCTGTCAGACGGAGCCGGTAGACCGCACCGACGAGCAATCCGATTCGGGCTGGGTTTGGCATATCAGGTGCAAACTGTCCAGCCTCTGCAAGATTGAACTTCACCCCCTTGGGACCTCGAACTTCGACAGCTTGCCATGCCCCGCGAAGCTGAGGTTTCCGCTGCAATTGGATCGAGCCGATTGCTCCCGGGACCATTTCGTCGTCGATCAGACTGCGAGTGCCGCTGGGCAAGCGAGCCGCGTAGGGCGAAGCAGTCGAAGGGGTGTAGGTCGATTGACCTCGAGCTACGTTGCTAAAGAGAGCCGCCAGGATGCAGATCACAATGAAGGCGACCCATCCTAGAACCATCGTCGGAAAGGAAATGTGTCGAAACATGCCGCACCCCACCAAACTGCTCGATAAAAAAATAGTCCCAGACGACCCGGGACTATTGTTGAAAATTCATCATCAACCGGTCCGGTGACTAGCGGACTTGCGGAGTTCCAGGTGGGCAGTATTCGCCAGCACCAGGGCCCCCTGCCCCACCAGGTCCAGGACCTTGGGCTCCTCCGTAGAGATTCGAAGGAACCGGGC
>JAGWZB010000246.1 GCA_018969045.1 Planctomycetota bacterium
TTGCCCTGAGTTCCTCCGGAATCCCCCAGTCGCCGGAGGCGGACAAGTAGAGCGGAGCCTAGGGTTGTAGGCACGGAGCGAGCCAGGGCGGATGCCCGCAAGCGTATATGCCGAAGACGGCGGTGCGGAAACAAAAGGTCGGTAGATTGGTTAACCCCCTAATGCTCAAGCATCGCTCGTCTTTGTCCTCACGCCCCCACTAAGCGATACGTCCCTGTTTTGCTAGGGCCGACGAACTCGATGTGGCCGGCAAGGCGGAGTGTGTCTAGCTCGCGCTTGACGGTCTTGAGGCTACAACCAAGCTCGCTTGCGATGTTCGTCGAACGCATCTTTCCGGACTGACGCAGGAGCGTCAGGATCAGTTCCCGCCGGCTCGCCGGCGTTTCGACCTCGGGTGCCACAACAGGCACGGCGTTTCTAGCGTCGCGGACGGTGACTGAGTCGCTGAACCGATAGCCTGTCCCGCCGCTACAGACGATGGTCTGATTGTCGGCCTCGATGCCCACTTGGGTACGAAGGACATCGGTCAGAGCTTTGCGGAAATTGTAGATCGCGCTGACGACCGCCGCTTCACCAGCAGAGCCCCCAAGTTCGCTAGCCAGTTCTGGGCCACTCTTGGCCACCCACGCCCCCACACGCGTACGCTGGTTGAGGACTTCGAGGATTCGTACGATCCGCTTCGAACGCGCCGTATACAAAACGGTGTGGCCACACAAAGTGATCCGATCTTTCTCGATCACTAACTCACCTCCGGCGAACTCTCCAGGAACACTGGCTGGTTCGGTGTAGGGCGCTGGCGACTCGGCCACCTTGGACACATGGGTTCGTGGTTCCGGCTCGGCATTCGATGTCGACAGTACTCCTTCGATGATCTTCGTGAGCTTGCGGCCGTTGTCAGAGAATGGCTTCGATATGAAGTCTTTAGCACCAAGTCTTAAAAGCTTGGTTGCCATGTCGAGACCTTTGGCAAGCATCGCAGTCATGATGTACACCGGCGGTGGGCATGGCTTCTTGATCCGTTGGATTTCCTTTAGAAGAATCACACCGAAGTCTTCGCTCGCGCCGCCTCGACCGGGCTTAGCCGGGATACAAAGGTCCAGCAAGACGCACGAGTAGCTCGTGCTAGCCAACTGCTTTTTCGCGTCTTCAACGTTCGTCACCGCGTCATGTTCGATATCCATCGAATCCAAGATGTCCACGATGTACTCAACGACGCTCAAATCATCTTCAACAATCAAGAACTTCATTTTCCCCACCCAGAACTGAATTATGAAGTGGACCCCATTATTCGGACCACGGGTTTAGATAGAAATCCGTGTGTTTTTCTGAGCCGAAAAAGGCTATGTTTTTGGGGTTTCACCAAGGAGGGTGTGTATGCCAAGGAAGAGGCGATCGTTTAGTGCTACTTTCAAGTCGAAGGTAGCCTTAGATGCTATCAAAGGTCTTAAGACAGTCTCAGAGATAGCCAAATTACACCAGGTTCATCCCACTCAAGTTGTGCTCTGGAAGCGTCAGCTTCTTGAAGGTGTTGAAGCGGTCTTTGACGGTCCAGCTGACCGCAAAGACAAGGCAGCAGACGAACCCCAAACCGCAGAGCTCTACGAGCAAATCGGGAAGCTCAATATGCAGCTAGAGTGGCTCAAAAAAAAAGTGGCCGAGAACGGTCTCTGAGAAACGTAATTGGATCGATTGGCAACATCCACAGCTCAGCGTCCGTGAGCAATGTCGCTTGCTAGGCTTGAATCGATCCAATCTATACTACGAACCCGTCCCAGAGACTCAGGAGAACCTACAGATCATGCGTATGATCGATCAAGAGTACATGCGCCATCCATGTAAAGGCCAGAGACAAATGGTCAGTTACCTGGAACGCCAAGGCATCTATGTAAATCGCAAACGTATCAAAAGACTCATGAAAAACATGGGGCTGGAAGCACTTTCGCCAAAACCACGAACCACGATACCATCAAAGGAAAACCGCGTATTTCCCTACCTGCTACGAGGACTGGAGATTACCAAGCCAGATCACGTTTGGTGTAGTGATATAACCTACATACCTATGATCCATGGATACTTGTATTTATGCGCTGTGATGGATTGGCACAGCCGGTACGTGATCTCATGGAGGCTGTCAAACAGCATGGACACGGAGTTCGTTTTAGACACCTTAGAGGAAGCTTTGGATAAAGGCCGGCCCGAGATCTTCAACACCGACCAGGGATCTCAATTCACGAGTCGTGACTTCACATCCAAGCTGCTCGATGCATCAGTCGAGATCAGCATGGACGGTCGTGGTCGGGCAACTGATAACGTGTTCATTGAGAGACTATGGAGGACGGTCAAATACGAGGAAGTTTATCTCAAGGAATACGCTTCGGGAGTCGAAACCTATAGTAGCCTAAAACGCTTCTTTGATTACTACGATTACGACAGACCGCATCAGGGCTTAGGTAATCAAACACCGTGGGAAGTCTATCGCCCACGGGGCCGGAAAAGACCGGCGGGCGCTATCTAACGATGGGCCGCCCGTGGTCCGAATAATGGGGTCCACTTCATTAACCACCTGGGCTACTATCGATAGACACCATTTGCTATCCTATGCAACTTGCTTTTTTGTTTCATATGTGCAACAATATTGGAGACGTTTACGTCGCTTTTTTCATTAAGCAAGCCCTAACCATCCAAGAACAATGTCGCTCTCCAATCTACTTGAAACCCGCGTCAAAGAACTCGACATATCGATTTCGGATCTTGCTCGCCGTAGCGGGGTATCCCGAGCAACCGTGATTCGTATCCTTGGGGGTAAGGATGAACACTATTCGGTTTCCAATCTACAAGCGATCCTCTCGGTGCTAGGAATGACATTAGAGTTAGCGGCCGTGCCAGCCGAGCAGTTCAAGGATGCGATCGCCACACAGAAGGCAAAGCGTTTAATTGCGCTCACACAAGGAAACGTAGCGTTAGAATCCCAAGCTATACCGGCAGCCTCCGCGAAAAAGCACCTGGAAGCAACCAAAGCGCAAATTGTATCCTCAAGTCGAAAACTCTGGGCTTCTTAGCTCGTCGGTTGGTAACGGAGGTCCTAGGTGAATCCATTTGGAACAATTGGCAACAAAGATGACACCCCCTTTGACGGATCGGGTTTAAAGATCAGGTCCATCAAAACACGTCGCCAACTCAATGAAGCTGAGTTTGAGTCGATCTTGCGAGTGACCAAGAAGTATTTGATGAGCAAACCAAGCCAAAAGCTCGCGCCATTTACTTTCGGTTGGCTCCTGGAGCTGCATCGGGAGATGTTGGGATCGATATGGTCTTGGGCAGGTGAAATCAGAACCACTCAAAAAAACATCGGTGTGAGTGCTAACATTGTTACGGCTGAACTTGGTGTCATTGCAATCGAGTCGGAAAAACGGCATTCGGAAACAGGCGATCTCGTCATTGCGACTGCCGCTGAGTTTCATCATCGTGCGGTTTGGGTACATCCATTTGAAGATGGCAATGGTCGGTGGGCAAGACTTCTCGCAAACATTTGGTTGATGCAACACGACCAGCCCGTGACCATTTGGCCCGCCTCGGACTTACGCGATACCGAAAGTCCAATTCGAGTTGAGTACATCGCTGCCATGAAACACGCTGATCTTAGGAACTATGGACCACTCATCGACCTTCACAAGCGGTTTAGTGATAGTCAAGAAATCCCTCTGACTTGATCAAGTAACATGTCGATCGGAGCACTCGGTCGCGATGAGGTCATCCGAAAATCATCATGCAAACAAGTTGCTAGTCGCTCTAACTCCAAACAAAATATCCTCTGCCAATCGCCGATCGTAAGCATCAAATCCACCTTATTTAATCCGGACGCATTTCCAAAACTACCCGAAATCCTAATTCAACAAATTGATTAGTTGGTTCGAAAGCCATTCGAGAAGCAGACCTGCAAAGATCTTGGAAGCCTAACAAGTAACTACCGCCTCGTGCCACTCGACGTCCTCCGAGGTCCGGTCCAATTGGGTCGACTAGAGGACCTTCGGGATACTTACCATACCGATCTGCGCACCATTCCCAGACATTTCCGTGCATGTCATAGAGCCCCCATCGATTCGGTTGCTTTTGTCCTACAGCTTGCGTTTCACTTGAACTGTTAAACTCAAACCACCCATGACGGTGGTACCAGAGGTAGCTGGCGAGCAAGTCCCCTTTTTCATCGAACGAAAATGCCGACTTGGTTCCCGCGCGGCAAGCATACTCCCATTCTGCCTCCGTTGGCAATCGATAAACTCTTCCTGCCTTTATCTCTTCCGGCATCTCAGAAAGCTGCTTGCAGAATTCGACCGCGTCTTCCCAGGAAACTTCCTCGACGGGATGGTTCATACTGCTACCCCGTATTCGAAACCCCCGGAAAAAGCTCGGGTTTACCCCTGTTACTTTTAGGTATTGATCTTGAGTAACCTCGTGGATCCCAAGGTAGTAATCCCGGCTAAGGATCACTTCATGAAGTGCCTCGTCTTCAGAACGCCAATGCTCAACTTCTGGCGATCCCATCATAAAAGTCCCTTTAGGAATCAAAGTAAATCGCATTCCTATGCTGTTGATGATTCGATTGCTCTCGATCGATTCTTCTACAGTCATCTTTTCTACAGGCGTTCCTACATTTAAGGGTGTGACTGGAAATCCCAAGACAACCCGGAAGCCGCATGAATTTAGACCAATACGCCCCAAGTTACCTCGCTGCCCTGCGGATCGGCAACTATTGGCATTTTCTCTCCAGCTCCCACCACGAAGCACATGCGTGTCCCCATAAGCTAGCCCAGCAGGATCCTTGACCGCTGAGTTTACGTAGGCCCATCCATAGTCGAAACACCATTCCCAGACATTTCCGTACATGTCGTAGAGTCCCCAAGGGTTCGGTTCCTTAAGTCCCACGGTGTGGATTCGATTGGCACCGTTATCCTTATACCACCCGTGTTCCGAAAGCAGTGCCTTATCGGTTCCAAACGAATAAGTGCTCTGGGTAGTTGCTCTACAAGCGTATTCCCACTCAGCCTCAGTCGGTAACCGGTAGACTCTTCCGAACAGGTGATGAGGTTCTTTTTGATTGAGCTTATTACAGAATTCGACAGCATCCTCCCATCTTACCGACTCTACTGGAACATCTTCGTTGAAGTAAGACACCAAGCCCTGAAATCGGCTTGGGTTATGCCCCATAACGCGTTCGTACTGGGATTGCGTGACTTCGTAAGCTCCAAGATAGAAATCTTTGGTAATCGTTACCTCGTGCTGAACTTCATCGTCATTGCGCCCTTCCTCGTTCGTGGGCGATCCCATCATGAACGTTCCCTTGGGAATAAACACCATTTTCATTCCGATGCTATTGGAAATCTCCTTTGGCGCTTGTCCTAGGGTTTCATAGACCAAGCACATGGCGATCGCCATGAATAATACAAGACAGCGTGGCGTGATAGACATCGGAATGGGCCTCGTTACTAAGTGGTATTGTGATTTCCCAAATCACCTAGATTTTGACGCGATTGTAACACAAACCAATTGGTAATCGACGATCAAGGGTCCGCCATGGGACCAGCATTGTCAACGCTGCTTCCATCCACCTGAATCAGATTCGGAGCCCGCCGAGGCTTGGCGTCAGAACTCAGCTTTTTTCATGGAGCGCAAAGTCGAAGACTAAAACTAAGACCTTTAGTACTCCAAAACCCTCGGCATCGTCTTTGCGGCAGCAACCCAACTCGTCACTTCCGCCAAACTCGGTGGCTGTCTGGTATTACGCTTGTTCGTTGCGTTGACCTGCTTGAGTTTTGTGTGCAAGTTTGCCGGGACCCGAGCCGCAAGTTCGAGCACCGTATCGACACCTGCATCCTCTAGCAACTCCGCGTATTCTGAGCCAACCCCAGGGACACGGTATAAATCCGCCATATTGGCAAAACGCAGAATCCATTTTGGACTGATTCCCGTTTTTTCCGCCAGTTCCTTTCGCAGCTTAGGAGTTCGAGTCGCCTTGAGCAACCGATCGCTATCCTTGATCCCCGCCTCTAAGAACTTCGCCCGCCGCACCGGTCCAATTCCCTCGATATCATCGATTTTGTAATTCGCCATGCTCGCGCTCCTCCCATGAGAAAACAACTTGTCAAGAAACCATATCCGTTACATTCCCCAAGTCAATTTCTGTAGCAAATTTAGGTTATCCAGGTTTTTTTGTGGGTGGCTCGGAGTGTATTTTATTCAATGAGCCTACCACTGGCTTTATGCCAGTGGAGGCGTAACTTAAAGCTACAGGTGCATAAGATGCGTGATCGCGGCCTCCTTGCCTGGTTGGTTTTCCAGCCAGGGCAAGGAGTTAGTTAGATTCTCTCCTTTTGTAGCCGCAAGTCATGGCCCCACGGGCGTGAAGCCGGGTGGAGGCCCATGACGTTTTACCCACAATAATTCCCGAAGAACCCAAATTCAAGGAATCATCTCTAGATCAAAGTTCCATCATCGTTCTATGTGAGATCGGCCTGTTTCAAAGGCAATGGAGGAAAATGGAAAGAACTTCGCGGCGTAAGTGATTCAAGTGACAATCAATCGTGAAGACTCGGTAGAACCGTTCTTGCGTCTGGATTTTGGTGATACATCAGAATTGTTTTGAAAACGGATTCCAAGGGATCCTTGAATTCCGCATCGCAATAAACAATTTTCTCCCCGATAGTTGCTGATTGGGTGTCTCCCGTAAACGAGGGATACACAATCGTCGCGTCGATTACCAAGGATCGCAGCATCGGCAATCCTTCCAATTGTACATTGCGCAACGATTCCCAGGGAATCCAGCCGATTTGCTTTTTGAATCCTTGAAGCGAAACAATGAGCAATGCGATTCGAATCCAGCCTGGAATAAACATGACTCCATCCAAGCTAGAAGCACCAATGACGTTGATCTCTAGTCCGTCTTTGAAAATTCGCAGAAGAGGCTTAGAGCTTGCGTATACTCTGAACCAACCAACCAATGCGAAGAGACTGAAGAGAACCGCAAAAATTGATAATGATATACCTGCCTCCCGTCCCGACTTCCCATCAGCCCTCTTGATCATGTCGAAAAGGAACATAGGTCCAAAGATGGCACCCATGATAGCAAAAAAGGTAGAGACCATCGCAAGGACGAATATGTACCAACGTTTTGAATAAAAAATGGTTTTGTTATTCGATGTTTTTTTGCTCATTTTTCCCTCTGTTAACGAGTTTTAGATTTATTCCTTCGATCCTATCGAAGCTCTCTCGCACCTATGCAACCTCAGAAAGCATTGTAGCACAATCACGTGCGCGGTTCGCCACTTTTGTTTTGCCTCCCTAGAAAGTGGAATTCCCTCTGATTAGGCTAACATAACCTGTTTCCTGGAGGATTCCGATGACCAAAACACGTA
>JAGWZB010000247.1 GCA_018969045.1 Planctomycetota bacterium
TGCGTGGGTACTCCCCTGATTTTTGCTGATTGCTCCAAGGCCAGGGGTGGGAACTAGAACCTTGCTGGCCAGATCCTGTTGCGCTGAGTGGATATCCGTCGTACTGAATCATGAAGTGCTATGAAACTGGATTTTTCTAGCCTTTGTCCTGGGAATTTTGCATATCAGCTCGTGTTTCCTGTTCCCAGGTTTTC
Source organism: Planctomycetota bacterium (assembly GCA_018969045.1). Lineage (GTDB taxonomy): Bacteria > Planctomycetota > Planctomycetia > Pirellulales > Pirellulaceae > JBKCUI01. The sequence continues at coordinate 195 of JAGWZB010000247.1, forward strand.
GATTCACAGCGAAGAAGTGATCCGATTTTTTGGAGCGCAATACATGTCCAAGTCTGTATTTTCTGTACTTTTGGTCTTGGTGTTAGGGTGCGGTCACGCCGTTGCTGACTTGGTCTATACCCCAATCAGTCTTGCTGACGTTGCCAATGGTCGGCTTCAGTTTCGGCATCCTGAGTATCCTACAGGGCCGGATGTCTTGCTAGGTGGGGTCCCCTTTGACATCCCGACGACGGACAGAAACACATGGTTTTCAGCCTAGGCAGCAAGCGGTGGATCAGGCACGGTTTCTGTGACGCTTCCAGTTGGCCTCCGTGGCGTGACCGGGGTGCACACTCTGATCAATACGTTGTGGGGTACTGCATCAACACCTGCGTTGGCCACACTTCGATTTACCTTTGACGACGGATCAACCTTTGTGAAACCATTGGTCGGGAACGTTGACATTCGAGACTATTACCAGAATGTTTTCACGAACGAGATCAACAACACGACAACCGTCCGTGTTTTCTTTACCGATACGGATGGGCCAGCGGGCCCGAATCGATACAGGCTCGACAAGCAGTTTGTGGACTTGAGCGCCTATAGCGAAAAAACTCTTGTATCGGTGCGTTTGGCTGACTTCGGAAATGAGAATCTGCAAAGGACTTTTCTTGCAGGCATGACCGTGCAATCGGTTCCGGAACCTTCGGCACTCTTGCTATTAGGTTCGGGTGTCTTAGGTCTGTTCGCGGCCCGAAGGGCCAAGGGCCGCTAGACTATTTTTTAGCGTCGGAAAAGACTTCTTCGAACTTTTTGAGTTTCGGAACGATCACCGCTTTGCAGTACCCTTTGTTGGCGTTGAGATTGTAATAATTTTGGTGGTAGTCTTCGGCGGCGTAGAAAACGTCCAGCGGGGTGATTTCGGTGACAATCTTGCCATCAAAGACTTCTTTATTGAGTTTATCCTTGTACTCCTGAGCCACCTTTTTTTGCTCTTCGTTCTGGTAAAAAATCGCGGAGCGATACTGGGTTCCTTCGTCATAGCCTTGCTTGTTGAGGGTGGTCGGATCGTGCGTTTTCCAGTGGATTTCGAGCAACTTGGCAAATGAGACCACTTTTGGATCGAACTCGACCTGGATCACTTCGGCATGCCCTGTGGTTCCTGTGCAGACTTGCTCGTAGGTGGGGTTTTTGATCTTTCCGCCGGTGTATCCAGAAACGACTTTCTGGACTCCTTTGACCCTTTGGAATACCGCTTCGGTGCACCAAAAACACCCGCCGCCGAATGTTGCTTTCTCCAATTTCTTCTCCTTGTTTTCGCCAGTGTTGCTTTGGGCTAATCCTGTCAGGGGCTGTACCACCGAAACCGTAAAGAGTGTCAGGGCCAAACAAGCCAGCGATCTTCGGGTGACTTCCATGGGTATCCTCTAGCGAGCAAAATGGTGGCGTTGAACAAACAATTGGACATGCGTCGTGGCGTATTGTATTCGATCCGCAAGTGGAGGAAACAAGGGCTTTTCGGTTTCAGTGCCCCCGATTTGTGGGTTAAACTATCGTTGATGTCGAAGAACCTCCCAAATATCGATGAAGTTACAGGGCCGAACCGGCCAGCATGGGCGAGCCCGCGCCGGGATTTCCTGCGATCCTTAGGGGGTGGGTTTGGGCTTTTCGCGTGCTCGGCTCTGGATCGCTTGGCCTATTGTCAGCCACCGGTCGGGTCGAAACCCAGGCGTATTGGGGATGTGGATCCATTAAAGCCACATGCACCTCGGATCCCGCACTTTGCGGCACGTGCCAAGTCCGTCATTTTCTTGTTCATGGTCGGTGGCCCCTCCCAGATCGACACTTTCGATTACAAACCGCAGCTCGATAGGCTCGATGGAAAGCCGGTTCCCGGATCGATTCGCGACGCATTGAATGCGACTCGGCACGCCAATGTCTTTCACGGTTGCGACGATGTGATCTTCAAGAGCCCCTTTTCGTTCCAGCAGTATGGGGAATCGGGGATGTGGATCAGCGAACTGATGCCCCATACGGCCAAGCATGCCGATCAATTGTGCTTCATCCACTCGATGCAGGCCGACAGCAACAACCATGCACCGGCTAGCTACCAGCTTCATACAGGAGACGTTCGAGCTGGGAAAGCGAGTTTGGGTTCTTGGGTCACCTACGGACTTGGGACCGAGTCGGAGGATCTCCCAGGATATGTCGTTCTGTTTGATGCCGGACCTTTAGGTGGATCGGCCAACTACACCAACGGGTTCCTTCCTCCGGCTTTCCAGCCGACTCGATTTCGCTCGACCTTACCCCCTTTGCACCATTTGGTTCCACAGCCTGGATTTGTTCAAGGTCAAACGCAATCGCTGAGCCTGCTCAAAGAGCTCAACGAGCTACATCGTCAGCAGTACCCAAACGCCATGGAGCTTGATGCTCGGATAGCGACCTACGAACTGGCTTATCGCATGCAAGCCTCGGCGATGCAGGTTGGAAGTATCGATCAGGAACCCCAGCACATTCACAAGCTTTACGGAATCGACAGCCCGGAGGCTCGCACACAAAGCTTCTCTCGCAAATGCTTATTGGCCCGCAGGCTCGTCGAGCGTGGGGTGCGATTCGTTCAAGTCTACGACATGCCCGACAAAGACGGATGGGATGCGCATGCCAAGCTTGTTGAGAATCATCGACCCAGGGCTCAGTGGACCGATATCGGCGTTGCAGGCCTTCTTGCCGATCTTCGCCAAAGTGGATTGCTCGATACCACGCTGGTGGTATGGGCCAGTGAGTTCGGCCGGACCCCGATGAAGCAAGGGGACTTGGGCCGCCAACACAACGCTGCCGGATTTACGATTTGGATGGCTGGTGGAGGCATTCGCCCGGGACTGCGGATCGGATCGACCGACGAGATCGGTTTGATGGCTACCCAACGACCGGTTCAGTTCCGCGATTTGCACGCCACGATCCTAACGGCTCTTGGCATCGACTACGAGCACCTATCGTATGAAGTCAGCGGCAGAGACGAACGGATCACAGGCGTGGCCGGCTCGGCCCAACCTCTGATGGATATCCTGACATGACACGTTCTGCTGGCTTAGGGTATCCCAAACGGATTCGATTCCATCTGGCTTGGACGGCCATCGCATTTGTTCTCTCTGCTAGCTTATTCGCACAACAAGAGCAATCGGAACTCATCGGATCTGCGTTGGTGGATGCTCGAAACCCGATCGCCAAGTTGTTCTCGGGCGAAAGAGTCGATCTATGGTCTCTCAAACCCATCGCAGATCCACTTGGATCCCACCCAGATCGGTCGGCGGATCGCCAAGGAGTGTTCAGTCATCCCATTGACGGATTGATCCCGGAGGCCGTCGAGAGTCTCTCAAAGGAGCAGCTTTTACAGCGGATGAGTTTGGATTTGAACGGATTGCGTGCAACTTATGAGGAAAGAACTTCTTTTCTCGAAGACGACTCCATCGATGCGACAGACAAGCTGGTCGATCGGCTTATGAGTGACCCGCGATTTGGCGAGCACTGGGCGAGGTTTTGGCTCGATGCGGTCCGCTACAGCGACAGCAATGGTTTTGACTGGGATGAATATCGCAAAGAAGCTTGGCGATACCGCGATTTTGTGGTCCGCGTTTTCAATGAAGACCTTCCCTACGATCAATTTGTTCTGTGGCAGCTTGCAGGGGATGAGTTGCTCGATGGACCACCGCAGTCGCAGGCGCAACTGGATCGATTGATCGCTACGGGCTATCTGAGACTTGGTCCTTTCGACAATGCCGCGAAGTTGTTCAACGAACAGGATCGCGCTCGGGCCGAAGTGCTGACCGATTTGACCGAGACAACTGGCTCTGCGTTCCTGGGGTTGACCTTGTCGTGTTGTCGGTGCCATCATCACAAAACCGATCCGCTCTCGCATCAGGATCATTATCGATTCCGCGCGTTTTTTGCCGCCCTTGAATTCGATGACTCGACCCCTGTGTTGCTCTCTCAAGAGCAACAAGCCATCGAAAAGCACAACCAAGCCATCGATGCGAAGATTCAACCTCTGGAAGCTCGCCTGGAGGCAAGCAAAAAAGCTACGCAAGATTCCCAAGAGGAATCCAAAGTCGAATCCAAAGAGGACATGAAGAAACTCAAACAGCAAATCGATCAACTCCGGAGCCAGAAGCAAACTCTGCAAACCGGGTTGCTTGCTACCGACAATGTCAAGAAGATCGACGCGATCTGCGTGCTCGATCAGGGGAACCATCAAAAGCCACTCGAAGAAGTCCAGCCGGGATTCCCAAGCGTCCTATACCCCAATCCTCCGCAGATCGAAGCACCCGTCGATGGCAAGTCCACCGGACGACGTTTGGCGCTGGCTCGATGGATGGTTCAGCCAGATAATCCATGGACCGCTCGCGTGATCGTCAATCGAGTTTGGCAGAATCTCTTTGGGGAAGGATTGGTCGCCACGGCCAACGACTTGGGAATCACCGGCTCGGTTCCGGTCTCCCAAGAGCTGCTGGACCATCTTGCTGTGTATCTGGTCGAGCACCATTGGTCGATCAAATCCTTGATTCGGTACATCGTTTTGTCAGAGGCTTACCAAGCTCAGGTGGGATCGACCAGAAAACTGCGGCGACTCAGCGCCGAGCAAATGCGAGATGTGATCTTGCAGGTTACCGGGCAATTGCAACACCGCAACGGAGGACCACCGGTATGGCCTGAGGTTAGCGAAGACGTTCTTCAAGCCAACCCGGCGACCTTGGACGATAACGAGACCAAGACCAAAGGCTGGTACCCTTCGCCACCGAGCCAACAAACGGTGCGCAGTATTTATCTCATCCAAAAACGAACCGTTCGCATTCCTTGGATGGAAACGTTCGACTTGCCCGAGAACACGGTTTCGTGCGCCAGGCGCGATGTTTCGATCGTAGCCCCCCAAGCTCTCGCGTTGCTCAATGCCGATTGGATTTGGGATGCCACCGATCCGCTTACCCGTCAAGACAACTCGTCGATCCAGAGCTTGTTCCAAGCCGTCTTGAGCCGCAGGCCTACGGAGCAAGAACGAACGCTGTGTCAGTCGTATTTGGACACAGGTCGCACCATCCGGGAACTAGCCCTGGTGCTGATCAATTCCAACGAACTTGGTTTTGTGCCTTAGAGTTTGTCCCTTGGAGATAGTGAAATACCCCGGCCGGTGCGGTGAGGCGGACACCACAACCAGGCCGTCGGGGTACCTCAGCGTGCGGCTGCCCGACGCGTAAGGCCGTTGAAAGCGATTAGAAAAAATCGAAAGCGCGGAAGGACGAGGACTTTGCAGTCTCCAAACTTCCGCCGACGCTTTCGACTTCTGGGTAGAATGGAAGGTTTGCCCAAGGATCAGGCATCCCGACCGAAAGATCAAAAGTAGCAATCCGCGTACCATTGCGATTGTTTGCCAAGCCCCCCATCGCGCGGAGCTAAGGAATTCAACGGTTTCAGGAAAAAATATTTTCGGTACGATGGTAACTGGACTTAGGACAGTTGCCTGATTCCTTGGCAAGTCCCCCAGAATTGTGCAACCAGCCGGCACGCAAGCCCCCTTGCTCGGCAGGCCTTGGAATTGGCAAACCTTGATTTTTGTGCGAATTGTATGAGCGACCCAGCACCACGAACGATCCGTATTTTTGACACTACATTGCGTGATGGCGAGCAGTCGCCCGGGGCCAGCATGAATTTGGCCGAGAAACTCGAGGTAGCCCAAGCCCTCTCGGACCTGGGTGTGGACATCATGGAAGCTGGCTTTCCGATCGCAAGCCCGGGGGACTTTGAAGCGGTCCGGGAGATCGCCACAACGATCCGTGGACCGGTCATTTGTGGTTTGGCTCGCTGCAACGACGGCGATATCGACCGAGCTTGGGAAGCTCTCCAAAAAGCCCAGCGTTCGCGTATCCACGTCTTTTTGGCCACCAGTGCCATCCATCGCGAATTCAAATTGAGGATGACTCAGGAGGAGATTGTTGCCCGCGCCGTCGCTGGGGTCAAACGGGCTTTGTCCTACTGCGATGACGTGGAGTTTTCTGCCGAAGATGCGGCTCGGACCGAAATCGATTTTCTATGTCGGGTGGTGGAAGCAGCCATCGATGCGGGAGCCACAACCATCAATGTTCCAGACACCGTCGGTTACACGACCCCAAGCGAGATGCATGCAAGAATCGAGGCACTGCTGCATCGAGTTCCCAACATCGATCGAGCGGTATTGTCCTGCCATTGCCATGATGACTTAGGGCTGGCCGTTGCCAACTCGTTGGCAGCGGTCACTGCCGGGGCTGGTCAAATCGAATGCACCATCAATGGCATCGGGGAGCGTGCTGGCAACTGCTCGCTCGAAGAGGTCGTCATGGCCATGCGAACTCGAAGCGATCTTTACCATACCAGCACTGGAATCCGCACCGAGCGATTGGTCCCCACGAGTCGGTTGGTGTCCAAAATCACGGGGATGGATGTTCAGCGAAACAAGGCGATTGTCGGACGCAACGCCTTTGCGCATGAGTCGGGGATTCACCAAGATGGGATGCTCAAAGAGCGTCGGACTTACGAAATCATGCGTCCCGAAGATGTTGGATTCTCGAAGACCGATTTGGTTTTAGGGAAGCATTCCGGGAGAGCGGCTCTTGCCGACCGTGCCCGTGAGCTTGGATACCACTTAACCGGTGAGCAGCTACAAGCTCTTTTCGAGCAGTTCAAGATCCTTGCCGATAAGAAGAAAAACATCTTCGATGGCGATGTGATGGCGCTGATTCAGCAGCAGATCAGCGGAGCTGCTGTTCCAGGTTGGTCCTTGGTTTCGTACGAACTTGCAAGTGGATCCGGCCAAAACCCAGCGGTAACTTTAACCCTTTCGATCGAAGGCAAAGAGCACACCCAGCGGGTCGAACAGGGCGATGGTCCGATCGACGCAGCCTTTTGGGCCGTCGAAAAAATCACGGGCATTAAACTCACCTGCAAGGAGTTTCGCGTTAGCAGCGCGAGCCTTGGTCGAGATGCGATCGGAGAGGTGACGCTTGAAATCGAGCACGAAGGTCAATCCTACCGAGGTACGGGAGCTTCGACCGATTCGGTAGAAGCCACGATTTTGGCGATCCTCAACTCGGTCAACCGGATCATTACCGAGAAATCTCTTCGCAGCGCCAACAAAGTTTCTCCACAGGACGCTTAAGCATGAACACCAATCAACCTAGCTCTTGGATCTCGCAACGAACAT
>JAGWZB010000248.1 GCA_018969045.1 Planctomycetota bacterium
TCTCAAGTATCATTCGATCCACAGGCTCTAGGGATACTTCGCCACGATCGACATTGACGCTGAAGCCTCGATTCATCAGACCCCGCGCCCTTACACCGCGCAATCGATAATGACCAGGTTGCTGGGTAAAACTGTAACTGAGCAAATCCTCCTCGGCTTCGATGCGAATCTCATCTCCATTGGGTGGACGCAACTCATAGGTTCTAGGAAATTCCTTGGCATTGTTCTCCAACAAGGCCGTTGACCCAACGTTGTAATTCAATGGGTGCTTGTTTTGCGTCGACAAATAGCGAACCGTCCCAAGGAAAAGCGCAAATCCAGGCCACGCGTCTGAACTGGTGGTGAACAACTCGCTCCAAGGCTCTTTCGATGCGGTGGCCGAAGGCTCTGGATAGGGCAGCGTCATCACGATCGTTCTACCAGAACCTCGAATCCATTCGACCATCATCGGTAACTCAGACTGCGTGAAACTTGCTATGACCGAAGCGCTCGGATCGAGTTCCACGAGATTCCAATGTTGATACACCGGATAGCTGACCCAAGGGATCTCCTCAGGAGGTCTTTCGAAAATACTCCAAATAGGATGATTCGCCAGAGTAGGTCTAAGGACTGTCGGGTTGGAATCCAATCCGCTTTTGGTGATACCACGAATTTTCCCAGGTAGCAGGCTTGGCAATCCCCCTTGAGGGCTCTTCTCGATCAAGGTGCTACCGGGAGCTACAGGAGCAAGTGTCTGTGGGCCGATGCCTGAGGGACCTAGCACGACAAGCAATCCACCACCGTTGCGTACCCAGCTAGAGAGCTTATCGGCGTCGTCAGCGGTCAATTCCGAAGGGTTGAATAGTACGACACTGGAATACTTGGAGAAGTCAATTTGTCCAATCCTTGATCGAGGTTCCACTTCGATGTTGCTGGTAGCATCAGGACTCTTTTCCTTTCCCGTTGCGATGGATGGGTCAAGCATCAGTGCCACCAGTTGGGCGTCGGTTGGATCGTCGCAGATAACCACCGATTTTCCTTGCTCCTTGGCCTCTATCGTCAAATAAAACACATTGTCGATGTCCAAAGGATCTGGTCGTGCCAGGCGCAGTACTGCATGATTGGTCCCTTCGGCCAAATCCTTCCAAGAGATCTGGATGCTTGCAGTTCCCTGTTCGTTGGGTTGGATCACTTGCCTGTCGAGCAATTTTGCCTCTGGAGGCTGCCATTGTCCATCGCGCCCAACGATCGTTTTCTTTTCAATAGGCTCGGCGGCTAGTTCAACCATCAGTTGTTCTTTGCTGTCCCCTTCCAAAGCTTTGAGGTCTGCTTGGAGCGTAACGCTTCCTTCTGGTACCACCGTTTCCGCCGAAAGGCGAAGGTTCTCTAGGGACCAGTTTCGAATATCCTGCTGGGGGACACCTAGATCGATAATTTGCAACAAGACTTTCGGTTGACGCTCGGTGGATTGCTCCTGAGCCGCTTGCTGATCCGATAGCTGACCGGTGATCAACGGAATCAGGTTTGCGTTCTCAGCATTTCGCCATGAATTCTTTCGAAGATCCGAGAGAACGTACACCTCACGACGTTCGAGCTTGCTCTTTCTGACCGTCTCGGTCGCGGTAGTGATGCGCTCGATCAAATCGCAAGCTTTGCCGTCAACAGTCACTCGATCCAATTGCCTCTCTGCCGACAATCGGTCTTGATTGATCCGCCCTGCGGCATCGTTGCCGATGATCGCGATCTCGCTTCCGACGGGGAATCGATCCATCAACCAGCTGGCCATTTCTTTGGCATCTTCAAGCCTTGAGTGGTTTAGGTATTTGTATCCCATCGTGGGCGAGGTATCGAGCACGATCGCAGCGCAGACTGGGCCTTGGCTATTGACTAGCGGTGAATCATTGGACCCTCTGAAAACAGCCCAGCCAAAGTAGCCTGCCAATCCCCACAGTCCCATCGCAAGAATCGCTGGGATAGCGATAGCCGCAAGTCCTCGTTTTCTGCCCCAAAGAACAATCGCAGCGAGCGAACTGAGCAAGGCTAGAATGGAAACCAATCCTGCCAAGAGGCAATTAGCGAACAATCCACTTGCAACTCGAGGAGCGGCCAGCGCTGCAGCTAACAGCAACACCATCAACACCCTCAGAGCCAGTAAGATCCATCGCTTGACCGACCATCCCCTTTGGGCTTCTACCGCGGTTTTCTTAACAAAGCGAATCGCCGGAAATTCCAACGTTTTGGGTTGTCTGCGACCTAGCAAATGAAAAAACACCGGCGCAAGCGCTGCGATGGAACCAAGCAACAGCGAGACGTGGAGAAAGCTCATCGAACCTGAAGATCCCTTTAAAACCGATTCCTTCGACTGATCAAATATTCCATCAATGCTTTATCATAAGGAACACTGGTATCAAGGGGAACGTAGTCGATCCGAGATTGGCTGCAATTGGCTTTTAAATCCTCTCGAAACCGGCGAACATTCTCTCGATATTCGTTACCAATATCGTCTGCGTTTACCGGAATCTGCTCATCGGTCTCAGGATCCCTCAGCTCCACGAGCCCTTGGAATGGAAAATAGACTTCGGCTTCATCGAGCACATGAAACACAATCACATCATGACCCGCGTGCTTAAGCATACGAATCGCATCCAGCGAGGATTCCGATTCGGTCAGCAAATCGCTCATGATCATGATCAGCGAGCGATGATTGAGCATCGCCATCATCTGCTGAATTGGACCTTTTAATTCCGTCTTCCCAGCCGTCTTGAGCTTAACCAATTGACTCAATATCGCTGCAAACTGGCTTCTGCGTGACCGAGGATAAATACTGGCTTTCATCTTCTGATCGAACGTGACCAACCCTACCGGATCCTGTTGCATGAGCATCAGGTAGGAAAGGGCCGCCGCAAGACAAATGCAGTAATCGAATTTGGTAAGCTGCTGACGATAGGTATAAGCCATCGAGCGGCTCGTATCCATCATGATGTAACCAGTAAGGTTCGTTTCCGATTCAAATTTCTTGACATAGTAGCGATCGGTTTTGGCATAAGCCAACCAATCGATATCCTTGGGATCATCGCCATGCGAGTACCGTCGGTGTTCGCTGAATTCCACCGAAAAGCCATGATAAGGGCTTGCATGAAGGCCCTGTAGAAAGCCCTTGACCACTAGCTGGGCACGCAGATCCAAACGCTTGATCTGCGATGCTAACTCTGGCTTTAGGTACTGCTCAACAGCAACCATAAATCGATCCCATCCGCCGAAGGCTTGTCAAGGTTTCCAGGGAAGTCGGCAGTAACCCCACTGGCCGTTATTTTCGTCGACACCGATCTCGATCCATTTCAAGCGATCTTTGATCTTTGGATACAACTTGGTTCGCATCTGGTCTGCTATCCAGCCGGCAATCTCCTCGGCTGTGGTGTTCACGATCGGCAAAAGCATGCAGTCCTCTTTGGGTAAGACCCATCTTTTTTGCTTGAATCGCAACACCACTTCAACGTCTTGGACTTCGACGTGAATCATCGGATGATGCATCGCCACGAGCATGTGGTGATCGAGTTGCTTGACCAGTTCCGCGAGGGAATCGCGAAACGCGATGAAGTCGATCACGTAGCGATTCTCATCGAGATCTCCGCAAACTTCCGCTTTGAGTCCATAGTTGTGGCCGTGCAGGCATTCGCAAATATCACCTGCAAAGGTGATAAAATGCGCTGACGAAAAGACGAGTTGCTCCTTTTGCAGAAGAACTCGAAACTCTTGATTTACTGTCATCGTAAAGGAACTTTCAGGTTACTGAGGCTGGAACATCCGAGCCTTTGGATTACCTCGCGAGAGTAGATAGGCGATTAAGTCGAGTGCCTCTTCTTCGTTTAGCTTGTCCATCAACTCGGCAGGCATTAGGGAGATCGCGGAGGTCTTTTCTTGCTCGATATCCTTTCGGTCGACTGTAACGGTCTTGGTTGCATCTTCAGGATCGACCACGATCGTTACCTTTCCGTTGACATCGTTGACAATCCGCCCGGTGTGTACGGTGCCATCGTCCATCTGCAAGACCATGGTTTTGTACTGGTCAGAGATGACTTGGCTGGGCCGAACGATGGCATCGATCAAATCAGCGACCGCAAATCGACCAGCCGCTTGGGTCAAATCCGGGCCGGTTGCTCCTCCTTCACCGCCGAAACGATGACAGATCACGCAACGAGCAGCCGCATACATGTTTTTACCGTTCTCGAAATTACGCCCAACCATCTTTTCCCCAGCGAGCTTACTGAGTGACTCGGTGGTGTATGCCTTGCCTGGTCCCTTTGGCTCTGGCAGTTTCTTGGGCAATGGAGCGGGCTTTCGAACCCCGAGGGCTTCTAGGACGAAACGCTCTTGATCGTTCGATAACGAATAAGCGTCATTGGCGGCGTTGATGAGAAATTTTTGATAGCTGTTTCCACCTTGCCAAGTTTGAGCTTTTTCAAACCACTGGAAGAAGGCTTTGCGGTCCTCGATGCCCCAACCCTCCTTGAGATTCCGCAGAGAGAAAGCCATGTGGAATTGCTGCAAATCGGGCTGATTTTCGAGCATCGCTGCGATCGGACCACCATAGCCTTTGTTTCGCTGAAGTATCTCAGCAAAGTCCGCTTCGGTCTTCTTCCTGTCCTTGGATAACAATGGCAGTGCCTTTTTGGCGAGTACAGGGGACTGCAGGTAGGTCAGCAAAATCACCAACTCTCGATCCATCATGTCATCGCCAGATGGGAACAACGGTTCGATTGCACCAAGCAGTGAATCCCGAAGAGACGGTTCAATCTGCCCCAATCGAATCAAAACCAATTGTGCGGCACGAGCTAGTTCAAGCCGTTGTGGCATCGAGAGCGAAGAGAGTTGCAAGGTGCCCAGGTGCATCAGCAAAGGATCCCTAAGCTCCGACGTGCCCACGCGAGCCAACCCTGCAACGCCAGTGATGATCGTATTGGCGTCGGTGCTCTGCAAGATCTTGGAAGCCCAACGAGACGCTGGCACACGCTCAAGTGCTACACGGGCCGCATAGCGAATATGACGGTCCGCATTTCCCAATTGAGCAACGAGCTTATCAATTGTTGCTGCATCCTTTTCGCGGTCGTTGTGCAAAGCTTCCAAAGCTCGACGCTGCACAGTAGCTTCATTGATTTCGATTTTCGGCGCAGGAGCCGTCGATTCCGCTCCAACATATCGCACACGGTACAATTCGGATTGAGTTCCCCGGCCACCGACGGTGAAATACATATGACCATCTTTACCCACGGTAACATCGGTCAGGGGCAATGGAGTCCTGGCCAGAAACTCTTCTTTGGTAGCCGTGTAGGACGCACCGTTTTGTTGGGGATGTATCGCGTACATGGTGCCGAAGGTCCAGTCGCAAACGTAGAGAGCACGCTGGTACTTGAGAGGGAATTTCGTTCCAGTGCCGAATTCGACGCCTACCGGAGATCCCGGCCCGATATTGACCAGTGCTGGAAGAGAATCGACGTAGTACTCAGGCCATTTTCCAGTCCCGCTTCGCCATCCAAATTCGCTTCCGCTGGTTGCATGCACGACACGCGTTGGTCGGTACCAAGGAGTCCCCATATCCCATTCCATATCGGCATCATAGACAAACATTTCTCCTGAAGAATCGAAATCAAAGTCGTACTGATTGCGATACCCAAGGGTAATCATCTCCCATTGCAGGCCTTCGGGATCGGTCTTGGCAATCCAACCTCCGGGTGCCAAGATCCCTGCTGCGTGGCCGTTGGCATCCCATTGCCTTGGAAGCAACAGGTCTTCGTCCCAATTCGGAGCGATACGGCTGGAATACCCTTCTGGTAGCGTTGCGATCAACTGCTCGCTTCTTGGCCCTCCCATGGTTTGTGCAGGAGCATTTGTTTTGCGGTCCATCGGGGGCAGAGTATGGTTCCCGGAACAAACATAGATCGACTTTCCATCGGGTGATAGACGCAGTGCGTGGGGGCCGTGCTCGCCCCCCCCTCGCAATTCTTTGAGTTTCTTGATTTCATCGAATTGATCATCGCCATTGGTGTCCTTTAAGCGGTACAAACCGCTTCCGATTCCACCGTTGACGCAGACATACAGGCTATCGAACGCATAAAGCAAACCTTGGGCAGAGGAGATGTTCAACGGGATGCGTTCCACCTTGGTTTCCTCCTGAGTACCCGGAGTTGGTGGGGTGACCCTAAACAATCCTTTATCCCCTTGATCGCTGACGATCAATCGCCCCTTGGGATCGGTGGTCAAGCAGACCCAGGACCCGAGTTCGTCCTTGGGAACCCGAAACAACTGGTCGATGACGAATCCAGGTTGGACCAAAAATTCGCTGGATCCGCCACCTGAACTACCTTCGAGAACGTCGCCCCAAGGACCATCACCATATTTCGCAATCACCTTGGCTGGCTTGGTTTCATTGGGCTTATCCTTCGGAGATACTTGCCATGTCGCATCGCTCAAGATCGATTGGACCTTGCCATTGCCATCGACCCAAGCGAGTTTTGCGACCAGGGCTGCGATTCCACCCGAGTTGAATACTTCGAAAACCAACTCATTTTTCCCGACCACCAAAGCGTTGGTGACGTCGGCTTGTAAGCCCTCTTCCCAGGAATCACTCTGTCCGATCTGCTTACCATTGAGCAAAATGGTCATTCCGTTGTCGGCAGAGGCGGCAATCCATGCTTGGGACTTTCCAGCCACTTCAAACGATTTCTTGACGATATAACGCGTGTCGGGATTGTCACCCCAGATCCACAAAGGACGCCCTGCTTCCTTGAGCGCTCGATCCTTGAGCGAGCCCGAGCCTTCGTTAGCGTCGGCATTGGTAACACCTTGGACTCGTGCCGCCACGGGAGCTTGGCTGTAAACCCGAGAAGGCTTGCCCCCCGCCTCCTGAGAAAAACCTGGCCGTAGAGCCAACGCTGGCAAGCACACGACAAGACCACAGATAGAACGGAAAACAAGATCGAAATGAAACTGACGACGCATCAATGCACCAGAAACTCTAAAGTACGGAGGTAAGGAGGGAGTTGCTACAGATCAGATGCAGCATACCGGTGTGTAGTCTACCTCAAAATGGCCCTGCCTTGGTAGACACGGTCTAAAACTCGTCAGACTCGGTCGAAAAGGACGGCGGTAAGCTGTCTGCCGAGGGTTTTTTCATTTAGAATGCGCGATTGGGAACTGTCAGTCCCCCTATCTTTCTTGATATTTTCCAGCAGCCCTTCTTCCGACGAGGAAAACGTGCGTATTGTTGTTTGCGAGTCCCCAGAGCAAGTTGCTAAAATGGCCGCTCAGGAGTCGATCGAGTACTTGGGAATCGGCTGCAACAACGGCTCAAGCACGCAGGAAAAGATAGTGCTAGGACTAGCCAC
>JAGWZB010000249.1 GCA_018969045.1 Planctomycetota bacterium
CGGGTAGAAACCTAAAGAATATCGATCTGAAAATCCCTTTACAATCTTTTGTCAGTGTGGTTGGCGTCAGCGGTTGCGGCAAGAGTTCCTTGGTCCTGGACACACTGGTACCAGCGGTTTTAAATCACAAAGGCCAGGACCCAACGCTCGGCTTGCCTTATAAATCGCTCCATGGGGCTGATTCGATCAAACAGGTGATCTCCATCGACCAGACCCCAATCGCTAAATCGATCCGTTCCTGTCCAGCGACTTTTTTGAAAATCCTGGATGAAATCCGACGTATCTTTGGGGCGACGCCGGCGGCCAAGGTCCAAGGTCTTAGCGACGGTCATTTCAGCTTTAATTCCGGTCAAGGCCGATGCCAAGTGTGCGAAGGTTTGGGATTTACGCTTGTCGATATGCAGTTTATGGCCGATGTGCAGTTGCAGTGCACGGAATGCCGAGGCCAGCGTTTTTGTCCTGAAGTCCTCACGGTCACGTATCGCGATCGCAACATCGCACAGGTCCTTGAGATGAGCGGTGATCAAGCCTCTGAATTCTTCCGAGGCGAAAAGAAACTGAATCAGAAACTCAGTCCACTGCGACAAATCGGATTGGGATACTTGCCTTTGGGACAAAGTTTATCGAGCCTCTCGGCAGGGGAGTCGATGCGTCTGAAGTTGGCTTCGTATCTAGACAATCCATCGGAATCCCTCATCGTGATGGATGAACCAACCACAGGTTTGCATTTTCAAGATGTAGAGCGACTGATCCAATGCATCGGGCTTCTTATCGATCGAGGCAACAGCGTCGTGGCGATTGAGCACAATGAAATGTTCAATGCTGCCTCCGATTACACAATCGAACTTGGACCAGGTGCCGGCCCCTTGGGAGGCCAAGTCATGTTCGAAGGTGTGACCGATACCCTAGGACCGATGCAATAAAAAAAGCACTGCGGTGTACCACAGTGCTTGGATTGATGCTCAAGCGATCTTAAAGATTGCAAAGGCTGAGTTTATTCAGGCATCGAAGCGACGTAGCCTTCGGAGATTCCTCCAATGGCTCGGTAGACTGTCAGATCAACCGTGTTGGAGATGAAACGTACGCTGCCATCGGCAGCGGCAAAATTCGCACCGACAGAGTGGTCGCTTGTAAACCCGTAGTTGTTCGCCCAGTCTTGAAAGCAATTCTCCAGCCCCTTGCGAAGAGGAACTCCCGCCGCCTGTGCACAGCTCGGGGATGCATTCAGAGGAATAGCAACCGTTGCAACGCTACCGTTGAACCAAAACCACCAGTTGTGATCGGTATAAGCTCCAACGGATTCACCGATCATCACGGTGTTGCTAAGTCCATCTTTGATCTGTGCGACCAGCGTATTGCAAGGAACACCAAATGCATTGGTCAATCCAGGGGCATTGCCAAGATACCCTGCGAAAAACACACCATTTCCATTGCCAATCCCGTTGGCATTGTTCTTAAAGTATGGATCGCTGCCAAAAAAGGAATCGCCCGTGGTGTTGAAATTACCCCAAGCCCAATTGGATCCAGCTACACCCTTGTAACTGGTAGGAGCATACTGCTGATTTGTCGGCCGCTGCGACCTCAAGGGCATCGTGTTGGGGGTGGTATCGCTAGGGCATCGGTACAAAGTTATTTTCTGTTGCGCAATCCAGGGATTGGAGTTCACTGTTGGGACTGTCGGCCCACCAATATTCTCCGGGTCGTTGACCACATCAAACAAAGGGTTGATGTTTCTAAACAACGTGTCTTGCTCAATATATGGAAGCAAATTGCTCATCCACGATGACTGAGCCACCGCGGGTTGGCCCGGCTGGGCGACCCAAGGCGTCGACGGTTGAGATTCCGGAGCGATATCCCGGGCTCCAGTAAAACCACCCACATTGGTTGGGAACTGCTTGCGAGCCGACTCGTGATTGATGCAACCCATCGCAATTTGACGGATGTTGTTCCCACAGGACATGCGCCTCGCGGCTTCTCTGGCGGCCTGTACGGCCGGCAGGAGCAATCCTACCAAAACACCGATAATGGCGATCACCACCAGTAGTTCCACCAGGGTAAAGCCCCTGCGCTGCTTGGACAATTTTAGGACCATCTGGTGTCTCTCCGGGAGTAAAAAGGTGAAAAGAAAAGGGTGGGGAACTCCATCCCCTGCTAGATCGTACGAAACCTGGTCCCAATGTCAAGAAAATCGTTGGGATCTCTGACCCCCAAAGCCAACCGCTCGACACCGCCGGACTCATTTAGATCGGAAACACACTTGACAGTTCCGTTGACTATCTTAGAATCAATCATTCAATCGTTCGGTTGATTGATTGGTTGTTTGATTGTTGCTTCGAAAACCTGTTTTTCCGGGAGCTCTGGGCATGTCGGATGAGCAAACCAAAGACCTACAAGAAAATCAGATGGAGGTTTGTTCCTCGGATTCTCACGCCAGCTCATTGGATTTGATACCCCTGATCGACTCGGAGATCTGCAGACGAACCGCTTCGATCTTTCGAGCGTTGGGTGATTCGAGCCGTTTACAACTATTGGCGCTACTGGCTCATGGTGAAATGTGTGTCTCGGAAATTACACAGCGTCTGGGTGATAACTTGCCGGCAGTCTCCCAGCGGCTCAAGCTGCTCAGGGCCGAGCGGCTCGTAAGCACTCGGCGTCAGGGAAAACACATCTACTACTGGCTAGCCGACAACCATATCGCTTCCTTGATCGAAAATGGTCTGGCTCATGGGAGCGAGACCGATTGCACTTCCTGTGTCCCTGATAAAGAAATCGGAGAAACTTAGTATGTCCCATCACCACGAAAATCACGACCACGTTCACGGCAAGAACTGTGGCCATACAGCCCTTGAGCACAATGGCCATGTCGATTACCTGCACGATGGACACTTGCACCATCAGACCGCTGATGGCAAGGTCCAGGAGCATGTTTTAGAGGTTTCCTCACAGAATCCTTCCACATGCACCGGTGGCCACACTTGCTCGGCCCATAGTGCGGATCATATCCATGGTCCTGACTGCGGCCACCCGGCGGTTCCCCACGGTGATCATATCGACTATTTGGTCGATGGCCATCTGCACCATCAGCACAACGGCCACTGCGATAACCACGGCGCAGTCCAAATTGTAAATAGCTAGTGCAGAATCTGTTCTTTCGGGGGGCTTTGGTCATATCCAAGGCCTCCAATCCGCCTACGCCCCCTACTTTTTGGAACCTCCCATCTTTCGGAAACTGTTTTATCTGCTTGTCTTGAATCCATCTTGACCCGTCTTCCAAAACTTCGCTATCCTCGCCCCAGACCAGAGCAAGTCTGGGTAGTTCAGGCGAGCTTGGTCGGCGTTACAGGATAGGCCTGCCAAGCGGATTTAGGGTGAATATTCAACAAGGATGGTTGAGTTCCATGTCCAGTACAAAAACAGTCTTTACCACTGGCGAAGCTGCCAAGATTTGCAAAGTCAGCCAGCAAACGATCATCCGTTGTTTTGACAACGGAACACTCAAAGGATTCCGAGTTCCCGGAAGTCGTTTCCGTCGGATCCCGCGAGACCATTTGTTTGTCTTCATGAAAGACAACGGTATCCCAACGGATGCCTTGGAAAGCGGTCGCAAGAAATTGCTGATCGTCGATGACGATCAAGATCTTGTAGATTTGATGCGAGATGGTTTCGAACGAGACGGTCGATTCGAAATCCGCACGGCGAACAATGGTTTTGATGCCGGGATGCAAGTCAAGGAGTTTCGTCCTGACTTGGTCGTCCTAGATGTGATGCTACCTGACATCAATGGTCGCGAGGTTTGCCAGCGAGTTCGCTCGGACCGCACAATGGACACCGTCAAGATCCTTTGCATCTCCGGTATGGTGGAAGCAGACAAGATCGCGGATCTTCGTTCCTCGGGTGCCAACGATTTCATGCAAAAACCATTCACGATCGATCAGCTGATCGAGCGCGTGTGCGACCAACTCGAAATCGATCGTCCGGTCGCGTTGGTGTAATTCCAACAGCCCTTGTCAACCGACTCCATCTCGATGGGGTCGGTTCCTACTGGACGTCCTGTGCGTCCTTCAAGTAAATATCACAACTTGCTGGTCTAACCCAGCGAGTGTACTCTCGCGTCGCATCGATGCACCCACCATCGCCGTAGATGCCCGGCCCGTCTTGGATCTTCCGCATCTGCTCCAAGATCCGTTGGTGCTCCAGTGGGTCTTGCTCGGTGTGTCGCATCTTTTCTTGGACCTTCTTCTCGTCCATTCTCCAGATGCCTTCGGAGTCCTGGTAAGCCGCATGACGCCAATGGTAGATCTCTAAACACTTCAGATCCAATGTAAAGGTCTTGTTGCGCTTCCAGAAATCCGAGAACACTCCGGAGCCGATGTAAAACAACCACGATCCCTCAAAGCCAAGCGCTTCGGCCGAAGCGGGGTCAGGATTTTTGAACCAGATGCGATCCCCCGGAACATAATAGGCAGCAGGAAGTGGATTCTCTCGGGTGCCATACTCCTTCATGAACACATCATGAAACTCCCGTGAACGAATCGCACGCCGCTGAGCTTGGGCCTCAAGCTGCCGAAACAACCTCGGATTGACCCTCTGCGCCTCCTGGGCCACCCCCAAAGCAACGACGTACTCGGTGGCTCGATAGCAAGAAAAGGAATAGACAACCCCGTGATCCCCAGGCTGCGTCGCAAGCCTTAACGCTTCTATCAAGGATCGATTGGGTTTGATCAGAAAGCCTCGATCCTCATCGTACTGCCAGTAGTCCTCAGGTCTTTCGGCTCCATAAGCATCAAAGGACAAAAAAGTTTTGCTGGCCGCTCGAGCGATGTTCACTCGAATCCTGGCCGATGATTCGAATTCTTCTATGCTTGGGTAAGCAAAACACAGTGGCGAAGCTAGCATCGCAAGCAACGTTTCTTGATCGAGGACCTCCGCCTGAGGTCTCTGGAAAAAGTCGGCGAGCCGATGGGCCAACATGAGTGTGTCGTGATGAGGGGTCCAGGTCAAAAAGGCTTCTGAGGTCAATCGAAACTGGAAACCTGTTTGACCCTGGTACTCCATGGGTTGGATATCCACCCAAGCTGCGATCCCAAGCTCCTGGAACCACTGGCGGGCTTGAGCTGCTGCCTGAGCATCGCAGGCTACGAAAACACCTTGGTGATGGTAAATCCCGTCGGTTGGAATGGTCATGACGTTTTACAGCAAAGTCCGGCAAACGGGCGTGCTCACGAAATTGACTTGCTGCCGGTAAATGCTTTGGAGAGGTAGGGAGGGAGGAGGAAAGGAAGCAATCACCCGGGGGGAGGGAATGCCAAGGAGTGCAGCGCTTGAGCACTACACTCCTTGGTTGTTCAATAAAGCTGGTTGTTCAATAAAGCTAGTTTTTCAACCAAACAGATTCCTCAATGGAACTGCTTTGAGTTCGAATCGACTGGAATTCGAACCCTTTTGTTATAGGTGACCGGCCGACCAGTTACAACCTAATAGGGCTTAGGAATCGGCTTCCACCGCTTCGGCTGCTTCCTCGGGTGAACTGGGGCCTTCGGGTCCAGTGTATCCGCCAGCGGCGACGATCGCTTGGCGAATCTCTTTGGCTACCTCTTTGTTTTCCATGAGGTAATTTCTGGCCTTCTCTTTTCCTTGGCCAATGTAGGTTTCGCCGTATTTGAACCACGCACCGCTCTTGCTGAGAATCTTGTGGGCAATCCCCAGGTCGATGATGTCCCCTTCGAAGCTGATCCCATTGGTGTGCATCATGTCGAATTCAGCAATGCGAAACGGTGGCGCCACTTTGTTTTTGACAATCTTTGTCTTGACCCGTTGGCCGACGACTTCCTCGCCGTCCTTGAGTTGTCCAATTCGGCGAACATCGACACGCACCGAAGCGTAGAACTTCAAAGCTCGCCCCCCAGGGGTTGTCTCAGGACTGCCGTAGCTCATGCCGCCAATTTTCTCGCGGATCTGGTTGATAAATATCACAGCCGTTTTGCTTCGAGCGATCGCACCTGTGAGCTTACGCATCGATTGGCTCATCAAACGAGCTTGGAGTCCGACGTGCGAATCCCCGATCTCACCTTCGAGTTCCTGTCGCGGCACCAAAGCAGCGACCGAGTCGATCACTACGACGTCGACAGCGTTGCTCTTGACGAGCATCTCTGTAATTTGCATCGCTTCTTCTCCACTGCTTGGCTGACTTACTAGCAACGTATCGAGTTCGACACCGAGCTTCTTACCCCAGCTTGGATCAAAAGCGTGTTCGGCATCGATGATCGCAGCGATGCCACCTGCCTTTTGAGCTTCGGCGCACACGTGCAACGCAATGGTCGTCTTACCACTGGACTCCGGTCCAAAGACTTCGATGATCCGTCCACGGGGCAGTCCGATTCCGCCCAAGGCGAGGTCCAGCGATAGCGATCCGGTGCTGATCCCTTCAATCTTCAGCTGGGTCTCACCCCCCAGAGGCATAATCGAACCTTCTCCAAATTGCTTTTCAATTTGTTGCAAGGTCGTCTTCAGAGCCGGTTCCTTTTTAAGGATACTCTCGAGCCCCGTTACCGGCTCGGCTGGTGCCTTGTCTTGTTTCTTCTTAGCTCCGGTCCCTTTTCCTGATGATGCAGCCACGGCGAATCTCCTTTTTTCCTAGCGGATTTCTCACCGCTTTTTCCTTGTTGCCAAACACCTCACCCATGCTAACGCCAACTTGCGACGTCAACAACTACCTATAAGATCGCTTCGGGGTGTGACACGTCTGGTCACAGCCAATAAGTTGTTTTCCAGAAAAAGGGAAATTTTTCTGCGCACGAGAAATCGAGCACCATTTCACCGAGCAACAATCCACCTTGGGGTGTAAGCCGCCCGATAACGAACCGTTCCAGGCGATGGAAAGAAAAAAGCCTGGGAGGTATTCTACCCCCCAGGCTCACTTTTTTTGTCGCAAAGATCAAGCTTGAGTGCTTAGAGATACTTGGCCAAACGGGCACACAGGTCGGCTGTCCGGCAGCTATAGCCCCACTCGTTGTCGTACCAGGAAACCACTTTCACCATCTTGCCCTTGTCCCCGAGGACTTGGGTAAAGTCGGCGGCAAAGATGCTGCTGTGCGGATCGTCAATGATATCGCTCGATACGATCGGATCCTCGGTATAGCAGAGAATTCCCTTCAGCGCTCCCTCTGCAGCAGCCTTCATCGCTGCATTGATATCCTTGACCGTCGCTTCGACTTTCAAGTTCGCTGTCAAGTCGACGACCGAACCGGTCGCAACCGGAACCCGCATGGCAATGCCAGTCAACTTGCCCTTTAGCTCAGGGATCACCAAACCGACTGCCGAAGCGGCTCCGGTCGAAGTCGGGATGATGTTCAAGGC
>JAGWZB010000250.1 GCA_018969045.1 Planctomycetota bacterium
AAACCTACGGACAATTGCATCGAAGAACTTTACCTTGCTACGTTGTGCCGAGGGCCTTCGACCGATGAGCTCGCACAAGCCCGGAGTTTCGTGATGTCCTGCCCGAGCCCAGCAGAAGGCTACCAGGATCTCCTCTGGGCCTTGATCAATTCCAAGCAGTTCCTGTTTATACGATGATGAAACCCAAAAGTGTTTTGGTGAGCACTGCGAATATGGTCGCAGTTTTGCTTGGTGGTTATCTCAACTCCCTTGCAAATGCTCAGACCAACAACTCCTATCCTATGCTTATGAGTCTTAAGCCAACGGCTGCAATCGTTGGTCAAACAACCGAGCATGAACTTTCTGCGCGCTACAACCTAGCCGGTGGCAACGGTGTGATCATCTCAGGCACCGGAGTGCGCGGCGAAGTGATTCCTTTGGAGACCGAGAAGCCGGAGGACAAAGATCGCAACGATGTCGCCAACTCGAAGTGCAAACTCAAAATCACCTGCGATCCTGATGCTCTACCAGGTATCCGAGACTTTCGCGTTTGGACACCGCATGGGGTAAGCACCGTCGGACAATTGGTTATCGCGCGCGAGGTCTTGGTTACGGAGGTTCTTGACAACGATACTCCCGAGAAGGCGCAAAGTGTTGCTCTGCCAGCTACGATTGGTGGAACGATCGAAAAAGGGGAAGACATCGATTTGTATAAGATTCGGATAGATCAGCCCGGCGCGTGGACTTTTCATATGACCAGCCAGCGACTGCAGAATCGTTTGCATGATATGCAGACTCGCGTCGACCCGATGGTTACACTCCGAAGTCTCTCCGGATCGACCATCGCGTCGAGCGATAATTCGTTTGCAGGCGATCCTTTGATGCATGTTCAAATCGATGCACCCGGAGAGTTTTTGCTCGAGGTCCGCGATGTTCGTTATCAAGGCAATGCCGATTGGACTTATGCCATCGAGTGCTCCGCAAGACCCTTCGGATTGGTCGCAAAGCCACTAGCCGTCGCGCAAGGATCTCCCGCAAATTTGCAAGTCGTAGGCTTGGCTCTGAATGCAGAAACGGCAGCGACATTTACTCCCGGCGTTTCGGCCAACTCGCCGATAGAGCCTTTTGCACCAGTGATCGGAGGGGTAGCTCTAAACGCCTTGCAAGTTCTCGTGTCAGCCGATCCAGTGGTTAACGAGCCCAGCTTAGCCCCCCCCGCCCAGGCCACGCCAGCTCCCGATGCATTGCCGATGCAGCTTGCAATCCCCAGTGTCCTATCCGGAAGCATCGATGTTCCAGAGCAGGTGGATCGGTTTCGGTTTGAAGCCAAAGCCCAACAGCGTTTGAGCTTCGAGATATTCGCCAGACGATTAGGCTCGCAGCTTGATGCGAAACTACGAATTCTCGATGCCCAAGGCAATGCCTTGAGCGAAGCCGATGATTCGACCTTCGATCGGGTATTGTCCTCGGACCCAACCCTGGAGAATTGGACGGCACCCGCCGATGGGGTTTTTACACTTGAAATTCGCGATTTGCATGGACGAGGAGGATCGAGTTTTCCTTATGCTCTGCAAATCCAACAAGCCAAACCTTACTTTGTGTTAGAAGCAGACACCGACAAGACACCTCTGGCGGCTGGCTCAGCCAGCGTGATCTATGTCAAGGCTCAGCGTCGAAATGGTTTTGCGGGGGAAATTCAATTAGGGGTCGAAGGGCTGCCTCAGGGTGTTCGAGCCGAGTGTGGACGAATCCTCGCTGGCAAGCCTGACGGAGCGATTTGGTTGACGGCTGCTGCAGATGCACCGATGGGAATGGCCAATATCAAAATCACCGGCGTATCCGAGCAGGCCCAAGCCGACGGTCAAAAAACGAGCTTGCAGGCGACAGCATCTCACCTGCAAGAAGTCTACATGCCTGGCGGTGGACGCGGCCATTACCCCGTAGATCATCATACCGTGTCGGTAGGCAAACCGATGGATATTCAAAGCATCCAACTAAGTGCCGCGCAGATCGAGCTCAAGCCAGGTGGATCCCAACGGATCGACATCCAGATCCAGCGAGCTTCCGACTACAAAGGGAATGTAACGCTCGATGCGATGCTCCAACATCTCGAGCAGCCCTATGGAAATCCATTGCCCGCCGGAGTCGTGGTGGACATCGGAGCCAGCAAGACTCTGCTGACTGCTGGTGAATCGGCAGGATACATCACGTTCAAGGCCAATGCCGACGCCCCGGAGGTCGATCGGCATCTGGTTCCAATCACGGTCCATGTTTCGATCAATTTTGTGATGAAGCACACGTTTAGCAGCGAGCCTTTTTACATCAGCGTAAAGAAGTAACGAAGGCTCTTGATCTCGTTGATCCCATGGAACTGCAGTGCTAACGGTACAGCACCGTCGCGTACCAACCATTGCGTCCACGGGCAACACCGATTCCGACGGCGGTTCTTTGACCCCAGTAGCAGCAACTAGCTATGGCATGATCCGCCGATACTGTAGAAAAACCCACTCCCTCAAACTGAGCACTTCCCATCGAGCCTCCCACATGGCGACATCGACCCTCGCTAGCCTGTTGCTGCGCTTTCTGCTTGGCAATGCAATGATCGCAAGCTGCAGCGCTATCGGCCGTTGCCATCACTAGGCCTAGAAAGCCCAGAGCCAAAGCAAGTACAGATCTCTGTAGTTGTGTTCTTCGCATAAGTAACCTCTCCTTGAAAAGCGGGAAATCGAAGCTTGGGCGCATGTCCTAACTTGGACACAACCTTCCCGCAGCACTTCCATTTCGTCAATCATCAAAAATTGTTCAGCTGGCCCTATTGACACCCCTAAGTCCTTTGCAGCTAGGAGAATAAATGCCCAGGGTTCTGGTGATTTAATTTCTGGTTCTTCAGAATATCTCTCGGGGGTTATTTCGTCCCGTTTTGATATACTGATGGCCATCCGCGGCATCGAAAGCATCGCGATTTTCCGGGCCCATCTCCTCTCTCACTTTTCCATCCGCTAGCATGCCAAATCCAACTTTAAGCGACTTCTGGAAAAAAACGCTGTGCCTTGCTCTGTGGGTATCGATGGCCGCTTGGTCGTCAGCTCAAGAGAGTCAAGTCTTTCGTCCGGATCAGTCCGTTCTGCCTGCTCCGGTTCCCAAAGGGGCCATCGTGCTCTTGGATACCAAGGAGCATCGGTTCTTGAGCATGAAAGGCCAAGCCATCGATTGGACCAGAGACGATCAAGGACTAATCGCCACCAAAAGTGAGAACCGAGTGAATCACCTCGTCTCTCAATGGCACTTTCAAGACGCAGACATCCATGTCGAATTCATGGTCTCTGACTTGGCCGAAGGCAACAGCGGTATCTATATCCACGGGAATTATGAACTGCAGATATTCAATTCCTTTGGAAAAAAGGAAATCAACGAGCACGATCAAGGTGCGCTGTATGGATTTGCTAAACCGCTAGTCAACGCATCGAAAAAACCCGGAGAGTGGCAGGTTTACGACATCCGGTACAGGGCCCCCAGAAGAGATCCAAACGGGAAAATCACCACACCCGGTAGTGTCACTGCATGGTTAAACGGTCAACTGGTTCAAGACAACACCAAGTTCGAAGAACCCAGATCGGTCTACCATCCTTTTCGCTACGGAACCACCGACTACCTCAAGGAGATTTGGAAGAAGCAGTTGGCGACCCAGGTGGGTCCTGTTTTCCTCCAGGATCATGGGAGTCCAACCCGATTCAGGAACGTTTGGATTTTGCCGCTAGACGATAAGGCCGTGCTTTATCAGAACTAGTATGGCATCCAGAGCACTGAAAAACAAACCTCTCGCAAAACCCATTTTCTAAGCAAAGATTCCATGAGCAACAACAACCGTGTCAATGTAGGACTCGTCGGGATTGGATTCATGGGCTGGATCCACTCGCTGGCATACGCTCGGTCCGAAATGGCAGATTTGGTTGCCTTTGCAACCAAGGATCCAAAGAAACAGTCAGGTGACTGGCGCGGTATCCAAGGGAATTTTGGACCTCCAGGCCAGCAGATTTCGCTCGATGGTCTGGACGTCACCGATTCCCTTGAGTCGCTCGTTAAGCTTCCCCATGTCGATTGCATCGACATCTGTTTGCCACCCCATCTGCATGTGGACGCAGCGGTGTATGCCATGGAACACGGAAAGGACGTGTTGATCGAGAAGCCTGTTGCGTTGAGCATTGAAGGCTGCCATCGCATCCAAGAAGTTTCCAAACGAACCGGGCGACTGGCCATGGTCGCTCATGTCCTGCCCTACATGGGCCCGTTTGCTTATGCCACCGATTTGGCGCGTTCAGGTAAGTACGGACCGGCGATCGGCGGGTACTTTAAACGTGTGATTTCTGATCCGACTTGGATTCCGGATTTTTACCAAGCCGATAAAGTTGGGGGGCCCTTGGTAGACCTTCATGTCCACGACTTGCATTGGATTCAATTGCTTTTTGGAAAACCTCGCAGTGCTCATGCTGTAGGACGCATGCGAGGAAGTGTCGCTAAGTACGTTCATGTCATCTATGAGTTCGAATCGCCTGATATCGCCGTTAGCAGTTCCTCCGGGGTAATCGATGGACCCGGTCGACCTTTCACCCACGCGTTCGAACTCCACCTCCAAGATGCCACGGTCCATTTCGAATTTGCCGCACATAGCGACCAAGCCGAAGTCATGCCGCTGAAGGTCATCACACGCGACGGTCAAGTCCTGCGTCCTGAACTCCCTGCCGCTGACGACATATCAGCGTTCCAGGCAGAAATCGATGACATGGCTATCAGCGTTCAAAGCCGCCTTAGCGCTCCGCGATTAAGCCTTGATCATGCTGCCGGGGCCGTCGAATTGGCGCTAGATATCCAATCGCAACTGATCGCCTCGCGCCGCTGAAGCCATGCTCAAGATCGCACTGAGAATCGGGCTTCTGGGTTGGTGTTGCTTGATGCTAAGCTCGACTGCGTCGCTGGCTCAAGTCGAATCGTCCAACGGTATCAAGAATTTCACCGTCGGCCAGTTGACGATCTTAACGGATCTACCCATCGATCAGGAATTGGAGTCTTGGCCAAATCTAGTAGACCAAGCCGTTGCCAGTTGGTGTCAAAAATGGTCGATCGATACTAAGTCAGCTAAATCTTGGAATCTTACGATCCATTGCATCGGCGATCGAGCGCTCTTTCAAAGAGCCGGCTTGCTAGAAGGCGTCCCAGCCTTTGAAGATGGTTTTCAGATGGCCGATCGAGTGTTCCTAGTCGATCAACCCTCGACGTACTATCGCAGACACTTGCTGCTTCATGAACTGACCCACTGGATCATGTACCAGGCTTTTGGTGGCGGAGGCTCTCCTTGGTTTATGGAAGGGATGGCCGAGGTCGAAGGAACACACCAGTTAAACAACGGCGTTCTGACGCTGGCGGTTATCCCGAACGATCCTAAGGAAGTACCTCACTGGGGACGTTTCAAACGGTTGTCTGATTCGATCACAAAAAACGGGGTACCTAAATTCAAGCACATTGTGTTTTACGGGAATGACCGCCAAGACCGAATGGATCGCTATTGCTGGAGCTGGGCGGGGTGTGTTTTTTTACGCAATCATCCCCTTTACTTTCCTTATTTGGAGAAAGCTTCCGCGAAACCCTTGGACTACTCGATGAGACTTAGCCAACAACTGGAAAGCTCACTGCTGGACCGATGGGAATGGGTGGAACGCGACTGGAAACTCTTTGTCGATGAGTTCGACTTTGGGTTTCAACCCAAGTTGAATTTGCTGAGCATGGAGCAGGCTACTCAAGGGTTGCCAAGCCAGACCAGGATAGATGGTACGATGCAAGTCGATACGGTTCAAAGTTGGCAACTTGCCAAGATGTTTTTTAAACAGGGCCAGAGGATACAGATCGATGCTGATGGCACCTATGTCGTCAAGGTAGAGAATCAGGACTATTGGGAATCAAGTGCCGAAGGGATCACTTATCAGTATCATCGTCACTTACCGATGGGTAAGTTGATAGGAGGTTTCGTAAGCACCGACATCGAGAAACCCTTAGAAGTTATCCCACTTGGTAAACAGTGCCAGTTCACTGCTTCCACTGACGGTTGGTTGCTGCTGCGAATCAATGAGCCGGTTGGTCAGCGACAGGATAATTCAGGCCAGCTAAGTGTTCGGATTCGTGTGGGTGATTAACAGTCGACGACGTTGACAGCCAAGCCACCTAGAGATGTTTCTTTGTATTTGGCTTGCATGTCAACTCCCGTTTGTCGCATGGTTTCGATGACGCGATCCAGAGAGACAAAATGTTTTCCATCCCCGTACAAGACGGCGAGTCTAGCGGCATTGATCGCCTTGGTTGCACCCATGGTGTTGCGTTCGATGCAGGGGACTTGGACCAGTCCTGCGATAGGGTCGCAGGTTAGGCCCAAGTTATGTTCCATTCCGATTTCAGCGGCATTTTCGATTTGCTCGATCGAGCCGCCCATGCAAGCTGCAAGTCCTGCTGCAGCCATCGAACAAGCGACCCCGACTTCCCCTTGGCACCCCATTTCGGCGGCTGACAAAGAGGCGTTGCGTTTGTAGAGCAACCCGATGGCACCAGCTGTTTTCAAGAATCGATGCACTCCTTCGCGGTCGCTAATCGTTCTGTCAAAGTCTGGGTGGCCAGGATCGGGGACCAAATAGACGTAGTAACCTAGCACAGCCGGAATCACTCCTGCAGCACCGTTGGTCGGGGCCGTTACGACTTGACCCCCTGCCGCATTCTCCTCATTGACGGCCAAGGCAAACAAACTGACCCAGTCGAGTTGCTGCAGGGGATCCTTGAGCTTCTCTTGTGCGTGTTGCATGAGCCATTGGCTGGGCTCTAAGTGAGTGCCGCCTGTAAGTTTCTGATAGATTCCTGGCGCTCGGCGTCGAATGTGCAAGGAGCCCGGCAGAACACCAGGGGTCATGCAGCCTCGATCGATGCACGAGGCCATGACGGACCAAAGCCGATCAAGCTGCATAGCTACTTGCTCGGGCGATCTTTTTGTCAGCTCGTTTGCATCAATGATCTCATCGATTCGAAGGTTGCTTGCGCGTGCCATTTGGATCAATTCTGCGGCAGTCGTGAACGGATAAGGCGACAGATCCGTTGAATCGGAGGGTTTGCAAAGCGATTCTTTTAGCTCGATAAGTTCACTCTCGTCGTAAACGAAACCACCGCCAGTGGAGTAGTAACGCTTCGTAAAAACGATGTTTCCATCGACGTCCAGGACGGAAAACTGCATTCCGTTTGGATGGGCTGGTAGCGTTTCATTGCGAAGCCAAACCACATCGCGTTTTTCATCAAATGGGATTGTTTGCTTGCCAGCAACAACC
>JAGWZB010000251.1 GCA_018969045.1 Planctomycetota bacterium
CGCGAAACAGACGGCCGAGGGCTTTGAACATTTCGAGATTGCTCCTGATAGAAAGAAAAGTGTTTGTGCAAAGGTTGTGTTTTGATGATCAACAGCGAAACAGTAGTTTACCGACTTTCCGCCTAATGTCTTGTGCCAAAAGGGTGGGTCCCTATTTAGCCATCGGGATTCAAATATCTTTCATAGTCTGGGCGACTTTGCAAATCCCGCATCCGTTCTTCGGACCGTTTGGCCGCCTGGATCGACTCGGTCAACTCCAGTTGCAGTGTATCCATGTCGCGAGCGAGGGTTTTGTCGGTCAGTTCGCCCAAGGCGGCGACTGCGTTTTGCAAATGCTCAGCACTTTCAAGGGCTTCGGCCAAGCAGCGTTCTCGCTGGGCTAAAACCCCTTGTTTCTCTGGGCCTGAGAGTTTCTGAGCCAACAGGTACATCTTCATCGACTGATCGAGTTGCTCGGTCGCAGCCCAGAACAATTGCCTGGCTTGCTTGACGATCTCCAGACTTCGGATTTGAATTCCGGGGGTTTGGGCAATCTTTTCCAGTTCCGCTCGATTCTCACGCAGCAATACCATGTACTGCTCGGTACGAGGATCCTTGTCGGTGGCGAGTCTTTTCTGCAACTCGTTTAGGTGATTTTCCTCCTTGAGCTTGGCCTCGATGGCTAAATCTCGCATCGCTTTTTCCGAGATGCTATCGAGCTGAAAGATAAATCGCGTTGCAAACCAACCGATTCCTCCGAGCACACCCGCTAATCCGACCAAATTGAGCATGTCGCTACTGCCACCACCGGCACCTGCCCAGGACAGAAGCCAAGCGCTGGCTCCTCCTACGACGGGCAATACCACCGTGGGGTCGATGAAAATCTCGCGAAGAATTCGTTTTCTAAGTTCTTCCACTGACGATTGCTTTCGATGCGATACTGCCGCCAAAAAAGTTGCTCTCAGTATGGGACTTGGCCCACAACAAACGTGACGCGAGTCTGACCTGTGATCCCTTCGGTGAGGACTCGCATTCTTTCTGCTGGGACACCAAGTCCCAGCAAGTATTTCATCGCTGCATCACCCCGTTGAGAAGCAAGTTTGAGATTGGCTTGCATGTCACCTGCCTGCGAAGCGTTTCCGCGGATGACTAGATAGTACTGAGGCCAGGCCTGCAGTCTCTGAGCCAGCTCATCGAGCGTGCGTTTGCTTGCCTCGGTCAAATTGGGGCTTCCTCGCACGAACACCAGTTCCGGCACACTGAGGGTTCCTACGGTCGTCAGTTTGCTCCACTGGGCTTGGGTTAACTCCTTGAGTTTGGTTTCCTCGCGGATGGTCTCGTTGGCAAGTCCCGGGTGAAAATTCTTGTTAAGCAAACTCTCCATCGGTCGATCGTAGAAGTACTTCGTGAACTGAGTGTTGCTCGATGGTGGATCGATCGTTCCGGCTTTGACCAAGACGTTCGAGATGCGACCCAGGATGTCTTCGATGTGAACCAAGGCTCCGGATCGTTTGCCGAAGTGGGCGAGATTTTCCTGAGTGTTTTTCCACTGGATTCCTTGGACGAGTCTTTTTGCTTGGGATTCGGTCAAATTCTGCTTGGTTTCTTTGGCATCCTGGAGCAATAGTTTGACCATCGCGTCTTCCTCTCGGAATGCATAGAGCGCGGTGAAGTAGGCTTCGAGGATCGATTCGACCGCCGGGCCGTTCTTGAGTAGAAAGTCGCGACTGACCACCAAAGTATCGACGATGTATCCGGTGAATCTCGAAGAGTCGACCAGCACGTGAAGCTGGTCATTGGCCAGCATTTGAGAGGCATAAGGTTCCCAGGTGACATAGATTTCATTGGTCTGTGGCGTAGCAGCTTGGTATTTGGCCAAGACAGCTTCGGGCGAAGCGACGCTCAGGATGCTGGCCGTCGAGAGTTGATCGAGTCCGAAGTCTTGCATCACGACACGGGCGAGGGTTTCGCTGGGTGAGTCCCCGACCAAAACAAATCGGACTTCGGGACGGTTCAATTGATCGATGTCAGGGAATTTGGTTTTGTAAGCAAGCATGGCATCGGCACCTCGAGTTTCATCGATGAGCCCGACGATGGTCGCGGCAGGATACTCTTTGTCGGAGAATTGTTTCAGCAAAGCGTCGGCCGGGAACGCAGCTAGTTGCAGCGTGCCGCTTTGGAGCTCCGCAGCGCGTTTCGAGTAATTGGCACCGTCGTCGATATTCTTGATGCGGATCCCCCGGTCGGCCAGTTGTTTTCGGAATTCCTCGGAGCGAAGGACCGCGTAGCCCGAGAAGTTGTCAAGTCCCAGGCTCAGTTCATAGCGGTAGCGGCTCGTTCCTGAGGTTGCAGCCAGAGTCTGATCGGCTTGCTGCTTGGTGGCTTGCTGTTGCTGTTGGTTTTTTTTCGGGACGATGATCCATCGCCAGATACCAGCACCGATGGCCAGCAGGACTAGCCAAGTAAGTGCGACGAGAACGATTTTGCCTTTGGTGGAGGAGTCCGACACGATAGATTGGGTGCTAGGGATTTAGGCGATGGAAAAGATCATTAGGTTGCGAAAAAGACCGCGTCTTGGTTCGAGCCGAGCCGGTTCCATTGTAAGTAACCTGCCTGGCAACGGGAATCGGCTGACAGAGAGCTTGGCCAGTTTCCCAACATAAATAGGCGCACCGGGAGTGCCGAACCCAGGATCTCTTACACCCCGTGCCAGTAGCCTTCATGTGGAGCCCCTTGAGATGACGCTCCAAAGAATAGTTCCAACGCAAATCCCTTGGTGCTTGTCCAAGGGGATTTGATCAGATTCGTTTGCCACAAGAGTCTATATGTATCACGCACAGTATTTCGCGAAGAACCTCAATTGGGGTCAGGGCTCTACTTTTTGAGTTTTGCTATCGGCCCAGAGGATCTTAGTTCTTGGGTCTTTCCCATTCAGGCTTATCTCTTTGCGGTTTATCCGATTGCCTGATTCCATTGGCGATCTTTTCGATCATCATGCGAAGCTCACGGTTTTCGGCTCGCAGTTCATTGAGTTGCTTCTGCATGTCAGCGATGAAGGCCTCAGGCCCTCGGACATCCCCTCTGGATTCGGGACGATTTCGTTCGGGTTGTTCTTTGCGGGGCAGATCGCGTCGAGGTTGTTCGCGGGGTGGTTCTTTCTCAGACCTCGATTGCATGGCGATCTTCTCTTTCGCATTTCGCAAATCCTGCTCGATGTCCTCAGCACGGTGCATCAGATCCATGGCCATGTCATGCATGCCGGCGTGCTTAAGATGCTCTGATGCTACTCGCAAGTGATGGACTTGTTGCATAGCTTTATGAAGCTTCTCCATTTGCTCTGGGTTTGGACCACGTCCCTGTGGACGTTCTTGAGAGTTCATCCCATCGAGTCTTTTCATCAACTCTTCTTGTTCGCGAAGCAATCCTGCAGCCTTGTCCTTGCGCCCTTGTTCGAGAAGCTGGGCAGCTTGTTTCTTGATCTCAACAATCCTGAGTTTGATTTCTTCGCGATCGTCAGCCTTTGCAAAGTGGCCAGTTACCAAGCCGGTGCAAACGGCAACGAAGGCTAGGGATAGAACCAATCCAGTGCGCATGGAACAGACTCCTTGGAATGAGCGGGGGCAAGAATCATCACTTCGGCTGATGATAGTTTACTGCGACGCATTGTCCAGAAGTTCACCGAAACTCGAGCCAATGAGAATTTGGGAATTCACGGAATCAAAATGGAAGGGGGGGTAATACAGGGGCTGGTTGGTTTTGGATAGGCTGCCTAGCACTAGGGGTTGCAGGTGCCGTCGGGAGAATATCGTTGCCGTACCAAGTGCTTGTCGCGCCAGGAGGTGTTGCTGGAACCGTTTTGGGACTGGTTCCTAGGAATCGTTCGAGGATGCCTCCTGCCGAGCCGCTTTGCCCACCTGAGTTTTGCCCACCGCTTTGTGTGTTGCCTTGCGCGTTTGGAACTTCCAAGCCGATTCCACGCATTAGGTCATTTCCTAAACTTGTGCCATTAGCGCCTTGCAGATCGACCGGGACGGGGAATCCTTCCGGGCCGCGGCCTTGTTCAAGCTGCCGTTCGACGTTGGCAATGTAGGGCCCGATCACCTGTTTGACCTCCTCGGGCATGATCGACCCAGCGTGCGCAAGGGCTTGGGCGATGTACAGCCCACTTTTGGACCTAGCGATGGCCGTTTTCTGGTTTGGCCCAAGGAGCGTCATGGCGAACATCGTCACGATGCAACACATGACCGCCCCCTTAAGAAGCCCAAAGCCCGCTCCGAGTTGTCGATCGAATTCTTTCAAACGGATTTTGTCGATCGTCGAACTGATCATTCGAAAGATCAACCAAATCGCAAGGCTTGTTCCGAAGAACAACAAGAGCATAGCCAGGAAGACGTTCCAGGGTGGCTGAGCGTTGATGTGTTTGGCCACATCGTTTCGGAAGTAATTGGCGACGAAGTAACTCACGACGATCGAAGCCAGCGAGGCGACTTGCCAAGCAAAGCCTTTGATCGCGCCGAAGATCGCGGCCGAAGCCAGGATGATCAACATGAGGATATCGTAAGTCTGCATCGCGTTGGGACCGTGTATTGGGGACGAATCTTCAACCCATTGTTGTATCCATGGACGAAGGGTCAACAAAAGACCAGTTTTTGCTGGCATTGAATCATAATTCCCTGGTTTGAACCGGTTGCCAAGGTGCTAGGGGCGGAACTGTCTTGTCAGGAATCCTGGAAACTGCTATTTGGATTGGAGCGAATGTACCTGTTGTAATGCTCGGAGAACCGCTGCGCTAGCCCAGCCAGATCAGCCATGGCCGATTTTAGAACCCATATTACGGTAAGCACCTTGGCCGGCACCTTGCTGGGACTGGGTGGTTATCAATCGGGGATGCCTTGGGAAAGTTGCTTGATTGCTGGCGGCTTGTGTTCAGTCAGCGGGATGCTGCCGGATTTGGATAGCGATTCAGGGATTCCGCTTCGGGAGGCGGTCGCCTTTGCGGCTGCGTTCGTACCGATGCTGATGCTCGATCGACTTGAACGCGTCGGACTTTCTCATGAGATGATGCTGGTGGTCACCGGCGTGATTTACTTTTTCTTAAGGTTCGGGATCGCCGAGTTGTTTCGGCGTTACACGGTTCATCGAGGGATGTGGCATAGTCTGCCGGCAGCATTCATCGCGGCTCTTTTTGTTTTCTTGGTATCGGCGTCGGAAAACATCCATCCGCGACTTTTCAAAACCCTCGCTGTATTTGTTGGATTTATGTCCCATATACTGCTCGATGAACTCTGGTCGGTTGAGTTCAGGCGTGGCAAATATGTCTTCAAGCACTCGTTTGGCACAGCCTTGAAATTCCTCGGTGAATCGCGTTTGGCAAATATCGCTACTTATGTGCTCTTAATTTCTCTGTCCGTGGTGGCCTACCATGATGAGTCGATCATGGAGCATTTCGGTTATAATCACCAGCACGATCTGCCGCATACGGCAGTCGATTGGTTGAAGACGATTCAAGAGCAGTCCGAGTATTGGATTCGTTAGATTTTTTAGATTTCATCGGCAACGGTTGCTCAAAGACGGTTCATTTCTTGGGAATGCGCTCTAAGATATACCCCAGGGGGGAATGTGAAGTCCTGCTGATCATCGAAGAACAATTTTAGGGAAGTATCGAGCCCCTGTATGGAGCAAGCAATTGAGACACACCAACTGTGTCGCCGATTTGGAGACGTACTAGCGGTAGATCATCTAGATTTGACTGTGGAACCGGGAATATTTTACGGATTTCTAGGAACCAACGGTGCTGGAAAATCGACAACTATCAAGATGCTTACAGGCCTTTTAAGTCCGACAGCAGGTCAAATTCAAGTGCTTGGCTACAACATGCTAGACGCCAAAGAGTCGTTGGAGGCCAAGCGATCCATTGGGGTAATCCCTGAGAATCTGGCGCTCTTTGACAACCTTACATCTAGGGACTACTTGACATTCGTTGGTAGAATCCACGGATTGGAACGCTTGGTGATCCGGCAACGTTCGATGGAGTTGATGGACTTATTGGATCTGGATTACCAGTCTCGAACCATCACGCTTGAATTTTCGCACGGGATGCGCAAAAAGCTTTCCTTAGCTGCTGCGTTGTTACACAATCCCAAGCTTCTGTTTCTTGATGAGCCATTCGAAGGTGTAGATGCGGTAGCTTCCAAGGTGATACGCGACCTCCTTGAACAGTTTATTGCCAAAGGAGGTACTGTGTTTCTAACCTCGCACATTTTAGAAATAGTCCAGCGATTATGCACCCATGTTGGAATCATCACAAAAGGCACATTGGTTCTATCGGAGAAGATTCAATCTCTTACGCACAACGGATCTCTTGAAGCAGCTTTTATGCGTGCCGTTGGGGGAGAAAACAATGAGATATCAAACAAGCTGGATTGGTTGACCACTTAGCCCAAAGAGAACCAACAATGATCAATCAGTTGCTTGCGATCCTGGAAATGCAGTGGTGTTCCAAGGTTAATCTGATGCGCCGCGAGACTTGGATCGGCCATCTGGTGACGCTCGTTTTTTCTTTTGCTGTAGCAGCCAGTGTCTTGATTGTATTCATAATCGGTCTAGGGGGAGGTTTTTACTTAGCAAAAGAATCATCGGCAAATTACTACTTGCTGGCTTGGAATGGCATCACCTGCTTTTTTGTTTTTGCTTGGATAATTTACTTCTCGCACGATGTATTTCGCTCCGAAGGGATTCCTTTGCAACGACTTATGCATCTTCCGATTTCTCCAACCCAAGCGTTCGCACTGAACTACTTTCAATCCTGGCTAAACCTCCCGATGTTCTATTTCTTTGGGGCATCCTTAGGCGTAATCCTTGGTGGTTGCATTCAGGTTGGTCCCTCGCTGCTTTGGCAAACGGTACCTGTTTTGTTGTATGCATTGATGATCACATCAGTCACTTCGCTTGTACAAGCCAGAATCGCTGCTTGGCTTGTGAACCCCCGGACACGTCGGTTTGTACTGGTACTGGTACCTGCCTTGGTCGGACTTTTCTCTTTTGGGTTTGCGATTTCGACAAACACGATCAGAGACCGAATGCCTCTGCCAGGACTGGTATCGGCTACAAACCCTGAAACCGGGTCAGAGCAAGCTATGATCAAAGAGGAGTCATCTGCAAAGATTTCGAACTCTCAAAGAGATCGAATCGTTAGGACTTTGCAAAAGTTAGACATCTCGTTTCCTCCGATGTGGCTAGCAGGATGCCTATCGAAACAGATATCGCCCAATTTCACCTCGTTGTGCTTGATGGGTTTAATGCTATGCACAAGCTACCTCACGCTTCAATCAAATTA
>JAGWZB010000252.1 GCA_018969045.1 Planctomycetota bacterium
ATCGGAGAATCTCCAAATGCGCTTGATCAAGGTGGCTCTGACACCGACCTGAGTTATCTCTTAAGGGATGGGGTATGGGATACTCAAGAGAGACTACTACGACTTGATTTACCCGCAGGTACTTACCGTTTCACGTTGTCAGTCGGCGATGCTTGGAACTGGGATTCTGTTCAAAGAAAACCGGTGTTATCCAGCAATCCAGGGAAGAAGACGACCAAGCAGATCGAATTACAACATGAGCGTGGAGGCCCGGTCTTGCTGTCGCTTAAGCCGGAGCCAGGCTCCGATTATTGGATGCTTAGCAGTTTGGATGTTCAAAAGGTGGATACGATTATCGATGGAACCTTGGATCGGGTACCGAGTTCCAGTGCAAGCAACTTCTTTGCCAGAGCTGCAGGAGTCCCTTCAGGCAGTTACACCATCGATTTGGATAACGCCACTTTCGGAGGTATCGATGCGGATGATGCGATCGAGGGAATCCAGGTAGCTGTAGATGCATCCGGATTGCTAAATATTCCATACACGGCCAGTTCAAGTACAGGAACAGTCGAGATCACCGCCAAGCACGACCAAGGAATCGCCGATTACCGAGCCATCTTCTATAACACATCCGTCGGTGTGGATCTTAAATTCGACTTCAATGGCTCGACATCTCAGACTCAAACAGGATACATCGCTGTACCGGAAAGAACTTGGTATTCCCCGAGCCGCGGTTACGGTTGGCAAAACCCGTTGGACACCGCATTCTCAATCATCGGAGGCAATGCAGCACCACCTAGAGAATCGCAATGGACAGATAGAACAACTCCGATTTCTTTTGACCAAACAAACCTGATCGGAACATCTCTTACCAATCTTCTCCGCGATGGGCATAAACAAACATGGACCAAGGAATTTAGAACCGATTTACCCGATGGGGATTACAACATCACAGTAACCGTTGGAGGCCCGGTAGCTCAAGCCGATCTGGATATCAAAGTAGTAGATCAAGCGACTCAAGGAGTGGATAATGTCTCCACGTTGGCTGGAGAATACAAACGGATAGACTTTATCGCAACTGCCACCAAAGGCAAATTGATTCTGCAATTCTCAAGTTCCATTGCTCGCGCAGAGTGGTTTGTCAATTCCATCGAGATCCGAGATAATTCCAGCCCTGTAGATGTCCTTCTACCAGGAGGTACTCTTTTTGACGCTTCCCGCGAAACTCCTTATTCGATATCAATATCCGTAGCTCCCGGAAATTACACCCTGACGACCAGTCTTGGTAGATTGGTTTCCAATGACAACGACCAACGTCTAAGTGGTATTCAGGTAACCGTCGGAAGCACCGGACAGTTGACTTTTCAATTAGCAAGCGATCTTCCTGGGATTGGAAATGTGCTTATATCCAATCTCGATGGCAATCCTCATTACAAGATACCCTTCGAGTTCCGTTATCCATTACTTCGAAAATTTGATTTCAATCATACTCAGACATCAGTCAATACCGATGGATATCGAAGTGTATTGCCAACGAATGTGTATGATTCAACCAAGGCATTCGGCTGGAGTTCCCGAGCAGCGTCGGTAGATAGAACATCGACCGCTACAAGCGTTGTTCCGCAAAGGCTCTTCCAAGACAAGCATACAGGCACGAGCCCGCTTTACTTCATGGCCGCAGCCCAACCCGGTAAAACCTACGATATTCGCATGCATCTAGGAGATACAGTCGCCCGAGATTTAGAAATCTCAGTCAATGGTCAAGCCTTCCGGCGAATGACCACGGCGGCTGGCGAGTACATCTCTCCTGTTCTGAGAACGCTTTCTACAGATCAAAGGATTGAGATCTATGTTCGAGGTTCTAGCATCAAAGAATGGTCTATAAACGGAATCGAGATCCTTGAAGTCACCGGAGTGCAGGCGACGGTCGGTTTGCCACCTGCGAGCGACCTCTTTTCCGCAACCCCCTCAAGCATCCAACGCAATCAAACCAACGAGGGAGCCTCTTTACTACCAGGTACCTATTGGATTTCCAGTGACATTGGGATCATCACTAATTCCGCTGGATTACGACTTAACCAAGTAACGATTGAGAACAGCGGCTTAGCAGCATTCACGATCGTAAGCAGTCTACCTGGAGCAGGAACGGTTCGACTCGATTCGGCCGATGGGATTCTGCGTTACGAAATCCCGGTTGCATTCAGACTCAATCCGGTGCGGCTCTACGACTTCGATCACGTCAACAAAGGAGTATTTTCCCCTTCCGCAAATGGGTATACCAGAGTCCTTGCAACAAGCCTCTACAGCCAAGCTTCCGGATTCGGTTGGAATAGCCCTGTAAAATCCGTCGATCGAGGTTCTGCTGCCCGCAATCTTCCTACCCCAACGGATCTAAACCGAGACAAACACTTCAATTCCACACCTGGATCGTTCTTCGCGATGAGTGAACCAGGCAAATCCTATAGCATTACGGTCTATCTAGGAGATACCGAATCCAGGAGTGTCGAGGTTTCTCTCAACGGTGGAGTCAGCTTCGAACGAATTAACACGACTGCAAATTCCTATACCAATCGAACTTGGAATCTCGTCGCAAATAGCGATCGAATCGAAGTCATGTTCCGAAAAGCAAGTGGATCGAACTGGTCTGTCAATGCGATCGAAATCAGAGAACTTGAATCGTCTCTAACTCTATCATCAAGATCCGCTAAAGTCTTGACACAGTCCGAAACCATCGTAGGAATCACTGAAGCTGTTCTTCCTCCGAATGCAACTAGGGATCTGGCATCGACCCGTTTGAATACCCCCCTAACTATCCATGTACTGGATAACGACTTCTCTTACTTCGGTGCTCTTAATTCCTCTGCTGTCGAACTGGTTGCGCAGCCACTTGGTGGTAAAGCCACGGTTTTAGAGGATGGGTCCATCGAGATACTACCTGATCTTGATTATTCAGGAGTGTTGTCGTTCTCCTATCAAGTTCGCGACGAACTGGGGATCACTAGCAACTACGCTCAGGTGCAAATACACGTTACAGACACCCTCCATCAAAACTTTGAGAACCCACTGGATGTCAACGCGGACTCCATTGTCAACCCGTTAGATGCACTTGTCCTAATCGACCAACTAAATCGATCCGGTTCTCAGGCACTAACGAGCCAGGGAAATGCCCAAAATCAATGGTTCGATGTCAATGGAAACTTATACCTTGATCCGTTGGACGTCCTTGAAGTGATTGACTATTTGAACCGTTCCTCATGGATCGTAGGTGCTTCCGGTGGTGCCGAAGGCGAATCCATAGATGATTCTGTAGAATCGCCATTCCCAATATCACCATCGCATTTGGTCATTGAGTTTCCTCAACAAGTTCTCGATACAACGCTTCCAGTCGATCCGAAATCAGACTTGCTCCAAACTCATCCAAGCCAATTCGATGCAATCCGGAAACTGGAGCAGTATATGGCTACTTATGCTGAAGAGCTATCTGACGAGCAACTTGCGGAACTTCTCTTCGCCGATTTGGAATTCTTTGATGACGACCAAGATGATCCGTTTTCTAGCGTCTGATTTTCAGATCTTGTCCTCGGTGCTCAAGAGCCGAGTCGACTCGTCGATGCGACTTTGAAGATCCGCAGACTTGGAAACCAGTTCCGGGAAGCGACAGGCAAGAGTCTCAAGTACGCGTTTGAATTTCTTCGCGGCCTTCTTCCGTCGCCTTCCGTCAGCCTTGCGATACTCGGAAAAAGCGATATTGAGCGACTGGATATCTAGTATCCGATTCGGATACGACTCCAAAACCGATACGATCTCGGCAACCATAAAAGCCATCTTCAAATGCCCCTGCTGGTCACCAGGCAGAGAAATGTCACTACGCACTCCACTCCAGACAGAAACAGATTCCTCTTTCTGGTTGAACTCTGTTTCCAAATCGTCTTCATCGACACCCTCGTCGAATTCTCCGTACTGCTGATTCTCAAACTCCCAATCTTCGAGCGTCTGAGCCATGGAGAATGCAAATTCCTCATCGAGCTCCAAATGATGGCCGTCGATTCGACTGAAACTAGGCCCAAATGCCCCTTCTGCCATCATCAAGCAAATCGGACAATTGCAGTCAAGGATGTGATTCTCCCTGGGTACTTCGTCCATCCCCTCGATGGCGACTCCATCGCCAATCGCAACACGCCGGCGATCGCACTCGATCACAAACCTCGGACTCGGTCCACCCTGGTAAGACTCGCTCATCCAATCCTCTTTGCACTGTTGCAGGAAATCGAGCAGTACTTTGGCGACCTGGGGATGATCAAGCGTCAAAATGAGATCCTCGTTCTCCAAGCACCAACCCCATGCGGAGTCAATCATCGCGCGGCAGTAATTAAAGTACATGCACAGCTCTTGGCTCCCCATCGGATCCGTGTCGTACTGGGCCCAATCGGTTGGAATCGCGATAAGCGTTCCAATTTCATAGAATCGCAGCTCTTGGCCATGGGTGACCATGTCACTCCAACGGGCCGCTCCATGCAGCAATTCCCTGGGTATCTTTCCTCCCAAGTCCTCGCGAGGCGTCATCAACCAATCGCGGTGGACCGATACCGTCAGCCCATAAAAGTCCTCTAAATCCCCATCCGACTCTGGCCAATCGGGACTCCTTTGATACTCAAGCACTCGGTCAGCAACATAGCTTAAGAAAGTTTCGCCATAGAGTAACTCCCGGTCAACTTTCGGCTTGCAGATCGGCTCTTGCCGAGGCTCTGTAACCGCAAAAAGCGATGCGGTTTCAAGCAATTCCCACCATGGTGGGATACGAATAAACAAAGAGCATTCGCCTTGGCTCTTGTCGCCAAGACTCATCGAAAACGCAGCATCC
This sequence comes from Planctomycetota bacterium, assembly GCA_018969045.1. Classification (GTDB taxonomy): domain Bacteria; phylum Planctomycetota; class Planctomycetia; order Pirellulales; family Pirellulaceae; genus JBKCUI01. The sequence continues at coordinate 4,841 of JAGWZB010000252.1, forward strand.
CGACCTACAGGTTCAAAACTTCCTCCGCTGAGTATTCGCTTGGTCTGAAAATCGATCACCATCCAAGACTCGCTGACAGCCAAGACTTCCATGACCCCCGCCAACGAACTCTCTTCAAACGGCAATCCATCGGGAACTTGGCAAACCGCGGGACTTCGGTACCGAGGCCAAACACTCTTGGCTTCTTCCCAACTCCCTGGATCATCAGAAATCAGTCCCATGATCGTCAGCGCCACGTCTTCCTCAAGCCGCTTGGCAATCAAGCTTCGCGAATTTTCCAAAACCACCACCGTGCACAAATCCGTTGCTTTTCCCATCACAAAAACCCTCCCTAAACGCCTCCAAACTGCTTCAAACAACACCAAAAACCGTCCTTACTTGGCCGATTTCCCTGAGTATATCGAGAAGCTAAAAAAAACCCTTGTTTTGGTCAAAAAAATCGTTAGCCTGATGAAAATCCCAGGAGTTTTGCAGATGTCATCCGTTCCAAAAACATACCTTACGCCCGAAGAATACCTTCACCGCGAGCGAACCGCAGAGTACCGATCCGAGTACTACCGAGGCGAAACATTCGCCATGGCAGGAGCTTCGGCCAATCACAATTTGATCGTTCTCAATGCAGGTTCCCATCTTCGAGAGCAACTCAAGAAAAAGCCTTGCAGGGTCTATCCCAGCGATCTGAAAGTACGTATCAAAGCCACCGATTTGTACACTTATCCCGACTTATCGATCGTCTGTGGTGAGCCTGAACTGGAGTCTAAAGACGGCGAAGTCCTCTTGAATCCAATAGTGATTGTCGAAGTCCTCTCGGATTCAACTGAAGCCTACGACCGAGGGAAGAAGTTCGAACACTATCGGACTATCCCAAGCTTGCGTCATTACATCTTGATCGCCCAAGACAGATACAGCATCGATTGCTTCTCACGCCAAGAGGATGGAACTTGGTCATTGAGTGCTTGCCAAACAAGCGATAGCGCCGTTGGCTTACCCGCAATCCAATGCCAACTTGAAATCAACGAGGTGTACGACAAGGTTGTTTTCACCCCAACCCCTGCGGTGAATGATGGTGGCTAAGAATGATAGCGACTAGTGTTTTTGGCTCTTGTACTAAATGAAGAACCCATCTCCACCGATCGACACAGGCGCAACGAGTACGAGTCACCCACCCTCTCTGTGCCCTGGGTGCCTCTGTGTTTCCTAACTTTGAAACCTCTTATCTCCCAGCTCTATCTTCCTCGATCCTTCGACTCAGACTCTCCAAGATCGCTTGCGCATAGAGCCGATGTCCAAAATCGTTCGGATGATTCAGTCCATTGCCAGTCAAATCCAAATCATGCTTGCGCTCAAGCAACTGCTGCCAGATCTCGGTTAAATCAACCAACGATTCCCCGTCTTGAACAACCCCTTGCAGCGCATCTCGATAAGCGAAAAACATCTCACGCGGAGTATGAATCCACTCGCGGTTTCCAAGCATCGGAGTTACCCAAAGGATCTCAAGCTCAGGCAATCTTGCTTTGGCCCGCTCTTGCAATAACCTAGCTTGCTTTGCAAACCAATGCGGATCGCGACGCCCTACATCGTTCATCCCATAAGCCACAATCATCACATCTGGCTTGGACTCCAAAAGCTTGTCCAAGTCCTCAACACCGTTGGCGATGCTCCAACCAGCCACCGAACGGTTCACCAACTCGATCGGTGCACCAAAATCTCTTGTCAGTTGGGCCGCGACAAGCTCCGGGTAACCGGACTGATTCGGGATCGTAAGTGTCGTGGCCGATGCGTCCAGACCTGTCGAAATGCTATCGCCACTTACCGCCAACACCAACCTGGATTTTCGACGCAATTTCTCAAGCGTCTTTTCAAGTTGCCTAGGCGACTTGAGATTGACGAGTCGGTCGGAATCGTGACGCCGGTAAGTGATCTCGATGTTCCGCTCATGGAACCATTTCCCGGGTGCATAAAGGAGATTTTGTTCCGGATTTCCCACCCGGTGCTTATAACTGTTCGGCGATCCGGCAGGTGGATAGAGCTGATCCATCGAAATCGCCGCACCGGGCGGCTGGCCGATCCACTCAAGCACCGTCCTACTCTCATCCAATCGCCAATGCTCCCCTTGCTTCCATTCCTTAAAACCCATCGCCGATCGAACTTGCAAGATCTCCTGGGCAGGATTCGCCAACCGCGCACGGACGGCACCTTGGTCGTCTTTTAGAAGCACCGAGCTTTCGTTATAGACGATAAGTGATTTCCAAGCGGGCTGGCGCAAATGCAGCTGCGCAAGGTCTTGAACATGTCGCAAATAAGCGGGCTTGGGCGCATCGAGTTGTTTTGCAATAGCCGCAAACCACATCGCCGCAGCGTTGCGTTGACCAAGACCCGTAAAGTGCCTTCGGCTCTCGACGGGACCTCGATTGGGGCCATCGAGCCGATCGGTATCGGGGCCTCTTTCGAAACCGTGCGATT
>JAGWZB010000253.1 GCA_018969045.1 Planctomycetota bacterium
CGGATCCATTGTGACACAAATGCGCCCGATTGCCGCAACTATCTATTCTAGCGGTGCTTTAGGCGGTTCAAATCTCGTCGTCACCTTGGCTGATGTAACTGAGTTCCAGTCCGCCTCCGTGAGTTTCCTGAATAGTTATGCGAAAGAAGCGGGCTTAACCGTCATCCAGTCGACGCCGCAAACCAGATTCTCAGCCCTGAATTTCCCGGAGAAAAAGTTTAATAGCCGTCTTGCACCCGAAATTTCATTGCATTTGCCTAGCAATCACTTTGTGGTCGCGTGTTTCGTGCTTAGGGCGACTTCTTTTATCCCAAACCTTGCGTTAGATCGTTCAAATCTTGAGGGATGATGTCGTGGCGGGTCAGCGTTGCACGTTGTTCTAGGTCCAATACTGGCGAGATGCCGACGAGCTGCCGAGACCAACCCTGGTACATTGGCATCGCTTGAATGAATCGTGCGACATGCTGCTTGAAATTGTTCACATCGGAAATGAGTTTGCCCGGTGAACCGTTACTTTGGCAAAGAACCAGCGTTTACGCTCAAGCATCCGTTCCAGATCCGCAAGCTGTTGCTTTCGACCGTAAAATTTCCATTCGGCCATCGTATCCCCCTGAGATAAAACCACTTTATCAAAATTAGATAAAACCACTTTACCTTAGCTAGCGATTCGTTGCAAGTTCTTTTAATTTCCTATGTTACGGTGTCGCCGTATCGCCCTTATTGCGCCGAGCTTGCTCGCGGTACTCCCGCACCGAATGAGGATGCGCCGCACTCCAACGATCCGGAAGTAACTCGTCGATCGTGACCCTACCCCGCGTCATGTGTGTGATGACACTCTCTAAGTACAACCAATTCTTGCGACCTATCGGTAACCCCCCATCGGTCCGAAGGGGAATCACGATGGCGTCAAATGCTCCGGCTTGGTCAATCTGACCATCCGCGATTGCGGGATCTCTGGGTGGGGCGGCCAAGGGATTGATATGGTGGGCTGTCACGATTCGCTAGTCTCAGGCTGTCGGTTCGTTGGTAAGCCAAACTTTACGGCAACGGCTGGCGTTCAGACGAAAGGAGGTTGCTCCGACATCATGATCGAGAAATGTCATTTCATCCAAGCTGGCGAACGTCCGATGAACATCGGAGGTTCGACCGATTGGCGCCTCTTCCGCCCTGCCAGTGCAAAATTCGAAGCCAGACGCATCGCGGTGCGAGACAATACGATCGAGGGTAGTTCCTGCGCTGCAGCCTTTGTCGGCGTAGATGGCGCGGAGTTTATTGGCAACACGATCTTGTATCCAGAAAAGAGGATTTTTCGAGTCCTTCAAGAGACCACTGCGGAGGACTTCCTGTACCATGCAGGCTCCGTCCCACGGATTATCGTCATCACGCCTCCAAAATCCCCGCCACATTGGCGGCGATGGTCTGCTCCAGCGTGCGTGCCTGGGCGTTGAGGGTTTCCAGCTCCTCGTTCAGCGTTTCGAGCTGCGCCTTGAAGTCCTCGTCGCTCACCTCCTCGCCCGGGGCCACGCCCACATAGCGGCCGGGGTTGAGCGACCAGCCCTGCGCCTCGATCTCCTTGAGCGTCGCCGCTTTGCACAGGCCGGGGATGTCGGCATAGGCGGGCTTCTTGCCGAAGACCTCCGCGAGCTTGGCCGCCGTCTCCTCGCCGCCCACGGTCAGGTCGGGCGCTTCGCCGCGATAGAGCCGCACGAGGTTGGCGATGAAGCCGATCTGCGCGGGCGTCCAGTCGCGATGGGCGCGGTCCACTTGGCGGTAGATATGCCTAGCATCAATAAAGAGCACGGTCTCGGCCCGCTTGCTCTTAGCTTTGCCCCGGTCCAGGAACCACAGCGTACAAGGCAACGTCACCGTGTAGAACATGTTCGGGCCGACGGCCACCATGACATCGACCGCTTTGGCTTCGATCAGCCTCTGCCGCAGCTCCTGCTCGCTGCTGCGGGCATCCGAGGCCGAGTTGGCCATGACGAACCCAGCGCGGCCCTTGGCGTTCAGCGCCGAGTAGAAGAGCTGAATCCAGAGGTAATTGGCGTTGTCGGTGCGCGGCAGGCGTCGAAGTCGAGTGTGGCCGGAATCTCGGAGATCTTCTTGAGCAGCTCCTTGAGCAGCGTACCGGTAAAGAGATTGAAAGTCTTGGGTAGCACCCCAGCGAGCTGCGGGTTGTGCTTCTCGACCTCGCGCATCGCGGCGTTCACCTTGGCACCAATGTCGGCCGCCTCGGGCAGGTTGAGCAAGAAGTCGAATCGTGCCTCTGGCGAAAGGTAGAGCACATTATCCGCGTGGTAGGCGGCGGGCTCATCGACGCGGCTACCGCGACGGGACGAAGCACCTGCTTTTTCGAGCTTGGCTCGCTGAGCAGCGAACCGCACCTCGGCGAAGCGGAGGAAGATCAGGCTCAAGATTGGGCCAGAGTATTCCTGCGCCTTGAGGCCCGAGTTGGCGCGGAACTGATCGGCGGCATCCCACAGTCGCTTTTCCAGTGAGGCCGAGGCGGCATCTTTTTCGGAAGGGGCTACGGCACCATAAGCGATTTGCTCATTGGCCTTCGCCTCCAACAACGTCAACTTGGTCAATCTCGTCCGCGGTCAATCCAGTCAATCTTGTCAACACTGTCAACCGGTCGCATGCCATCAGTCGGCCAATCGGCAAGTTCCTTGCGAAACGGCAAAAATACGGAGAGCTCAAAGCCGGGCCTGCCCGCCTTTAAGCTCTCCAGTTGCTGTATACTACGATTTCCTTTAGAACAATCTTGCGTCGTACAATCTTGCGAAATCAAGTTTCCCGTCAGCCATTCGACTTTTTCCTCTGTCCTATTCTTGAGCCACCATGCCATCAATGCCCTCTCCTTCACGCCGCTGGTTTCTTGGCCGTTCCCTGGCCGCTTCCTGTGTGACAGCCGCGACGATCCCGAAACCTCGCTTGCTCAAAGCAGTTTCACCAGCCGACAAAGTCCGAGTATGCGTCATCGGAGTCCGCGGCAGGGGATTGGGACTGGGGGCGACGTTCGCATCCCGCCCCAACGCAATCGTGACTCACATTTGCGATGTGAACGAAAATGTCTACGGGGATGCGATCAAGAGGATTGGCGAGACTCAGAAAGAAGCACCCAAGCCCGTGCAAGATCTGCGCCGAGTCATGGACGACAAATCGATCGATGCGATCGTTGTGGCGACTCCGGACCATTGGCATGCTTTGGCGACCATCTGGGGTTGCCAAGCTGGTAAGCATGTCTATGTGGAAAAGCCGATCTCGAACAACGTCTTCGAAGGTTGGCAGGAGATCCAAGCCTCACGCAAATACAACAGGCGAGTCCAGGTTGGCACCCAGAGCCGTAGCATGCCGCATTACCTCGAAGCGATGGAATACATCCGTTCGGGGAAACTTGGCAAGGTCCACTTGGCCAAAGCATGGAACAGCCAACTTCGACGACGCGTCCCTGCGGTTCCCGATAGCCAAGCTCCAAAGGGGCTCAATTGGGATATTTGGCAAGGCCCCGCGCCCGAACACGCCTTCAACGAGAACCGTTTTACCTATGGATGGCGATGGTTGTGGGACTACGGCACGGGCGACATGGGTAACGATGGTGTGCATGACCTCGATATCGCGCGATGGGGATTAGGGGTCGATTACCCGATCTCAGCCCACTGCACCGGCGACAAATTGCAATTCGACGGTGACATCCAGCAAACGCCCGACACGCAATACGTCACCTTTACTTTTCCCGACAAGAAGATTCTCATTTACGAACAGCGGTTATGGTCTCCGTACCATCAGGAAGGATTTGAAAACGGCGTTGCCTTCTATGGCAATTCAGCTTACATGCTCATCGGTCGCTCCAGTTGGAAGGTAGTTGAGAAGGGGAACAAGGTGGTGGTCGACCAACAAGCCGATCGATCCGAGGTTCCGCATGTGGACAACTTTTTGAGCAGCATCACCGACAGTGCAAAACTCAACTGCGACATCGAAGATGGGTACAAGTCGACTCTGCTAGCCCATCTTGGGAATCTTTCCTATCGCCTGCAAAGGCCCCTCAGTTTTGATGCAGCCAAGCAAGCGTTTGTGAACGATTCGGAAGCCGACACGTATTTGAAACGAGTCGGTCGCAAGTCGTTTGTCATCCCGGAACAGGTGTAATGTTCCTCACCAACTGCACGGCGTAAGCCGCGTGGGTTAGGCTTTGCTTTTTGGAACTAGCCGTTAAAGTCCAGATAATCGTACTTGAAACGCTCGATACGATTTTCTATTTGTCCCAGCTTCGTCCTTCGGTTTGAATCTGGGTGTATTTTTCTCTAAGCTTCCTGGCCAATCGATCCAGTCGCTCAGGCTCACTACCGGCCAAGTCTTGCGACTGCATCGGATCGTTCTTGATGTTGTAAAGCTCAAAGCCCACGAGCTTGTGCTGTTTGATCAGATCGGTATCCCCTTGCTGGACACTGCCACCGGGACCAAGATCCGGGCCATCCCAATGACCTAGCACCATCCAGTCTCCATCCCGAAGCGCTGCCTTGGGTTTGGGATAAGCACGATAATAAAACCAGTATAACGGTGTGTGACGCTTGGGAGAGGCTCCTTGCATCAAAAGATCCGTCAAATCGGTACCGTCTATGGGTTTGGTCTTGTCGATTCGGCCTCCGGAAATATTCGCAAAAGTAGGTAAAAGATCCAGGCTGCACACCGGCTCACAGACCGTCTGCCCCGGTGCAATCGACTTGGGCCAATAAGCAATTCCTGGGACGCGGATTCCCCCTTCGTAGATCCAAAGTTTCATTCCACGAAGCGATCCTGGGCTACCATGGGAGCGATTGGCCGTCTTGTAGCGATCTAGCGTTTCGGGACCGTTGTCCGAAGAAAAGAAAATGAGGGTGTTCTCTTCGTGGCCCAGCTCCTGGAGTGTCTTCATTAGATCGCCAACTGCAGCGTCCATGTTTTCGACGTTGGCAAAGTACTGAGCTTGATCAGCATTGCTGGCAACCGCTGTGTAACCTTCGACCAATTCCATCGGGGATGCAACGGGTTCATGTGGTTCATGAAAACAAACGAAACTGAAAAACGGTTTCGATTGATCCTTGCGGCTGCGGATCCAATGCGAAGCTTCTTGGGCGACGAGCTGGCATGAAAAGCCGACTTGAGGGCCAACTGGATCTCCGTTGCGAACGAAATTGGTGGGGTTCTCATGGCTAGGAGCGGCATTGTTCTGAGTCGCATACCAGTGGTCGAACCCATGGTCGTTTGGCTGAGGCTGATCGGGCTTGTTAAACAAACCATTGCAGTGCCACTTGCCGAACAAACCGGTGTCGTATCCGGCGTCGCCGAGCATGCTGGCCAATGTCGGCTGATCTGCAGCCAAATGCATGGCGTGTCCACGCGGGATCCAATCGTAGATGCCGGCTCGGTTGGGATTGCGACCCGTCAACAAACCGACCCTTGAGGGTGAGCAGACCGGCGCCGCACTGTAGCAATCGGTGAAGCGAATACCCCCTTTGGCCAATCGATCGAGATTTGGCGTACGGATATGGGGATGCCCGAAGCAGGCGAGGTCACCGTATCCGAGGTCATCGCAAAGAATGACCACGATATTCGGACGAGGCGGTTGGCTCTCGGCCAACTCAGAGGCATCAATGACCCCACCAAACAGCATGAAAAACAGCAAGTTTTTGAGTAAGAATTGATCCATAATTCCGTCCAAAAAGAGAGAGGGTGCAAGATGGAATGTAGAATGACAAAAGGTCTATTTTAACAGTCGAAGAAAACCTGTGTGAGTGAAGCTTGTGATTGCTGAGCAACCTTGGATCCATCGTTTTTTGGCTTTTGCAACAGTCCCGCTGGTGCTTGGCCTATCGGCCTGGGTAGAAATCATGGCCGGCGAACCCGAGTTGTCTGATCGAATCGATGCGGTCGTCTCAGATTGGATCTGCAGTTGCTCGCGATCAGTTGATCGATGATCTGCTATCTCGCGATGAGTTCACTAGGTACTATGCCAAAGTTTTGGAGGTGATGTTCACCGAACGGCGAGAAGCGATATCTCCGCTTTTATTTCGCGCTGTGATTCGTCAATGGCTTGAGCAAAAGCGGCCATTGAATGAGCTGTGTACAGAAATTCTGGCAAGCGATGGTACCGGAGATCAACTAAGCGCGGCGGCCAGCTTTATTGTCAATCGGAATGCGGATCCCAATTTGGTCACTCGCGACATTGGGCGTATCTTCTTCGGTCGCGATGTGCAGTGCGCTCAGTGCCACGATCATCCATTGATCGATGACTATGAGCAGTCTGAGTATTTCGGCATTCTTTCGTTTGTGAATCGAACTTATCTTTTCAAAGACGAGAAAAGGGGAGGTGCGTTGCTCTTAGGGGAAAAAGGTGAAGGAGCACTCTCGCATCCGTTGGGTGCTAGTCAGATCGCAAAGCAAAATAAATCCGTGGTGGTTGTCTTCCTCGATGGTGGCATGAGGGACAGTCCCAATCGATCAGGTTTTAGGTGAGTTTGTGGTTGGTAGGACGATTAAAAGAGTGCTCATAGTTTGTTTGAGTATCTACCGCGAGTCCAGGTTAGCGTCATTGGAGGGAACTAGTCGATGAATTTCGAATCGGCCAGCCATTCTTTGAGGCGCAAGGGCCATTGGGCAGCTGCATGAGTCGCTTCAGGTCGATAGCCAAAACCATGACCGGCGTTGGAGTAGATGTGTAGTTCGCACGCCACGGCGGCTTGTTTGTAGGCCAGATAGAGTTTGGCCATGCCCAAGGAGATGTCGTCTCGGTCTTTGGCTCCCAGGGCGATGAATGCGGGTGGCATGCCCTGGTGGACTTTGAATCGGTGAGAGCTTCCAGGGTAGATGAGGACTTGGAAGTCGGGACGTGAACAGGCTTGTTCGATTGGATCGCTGCTGGTGGGGAAACCTGCGTCGGATTCCATCGCGGCCAATGCGGCAAGTTCACCACCGGCGGAGAAACCAAGGATACCGATCCGATTTGCGTTGATGTTCCACTCGGCAGAACGGCTTCGAACAGTTCGGATCGCTCGGCGGGTATCGGCCATCGCATGCTCATCGACGGTGTACTTCGAACCTTCCTCTTTTGCCAATCGGTAACGCAGGACGAATGCGGCGATACCTTGGTCGGCGAACCATTGGGCTAGCGAGTCCCCTTCGTGACCCAGGCACAGCATTCTATGACCACCACCGGGTGCGATGATGATTGCGGTCGAACCGGCTTTTTGCGACTTGGGGAGATACGCAGTCGAGGATGGGGTATGGACGTTG
>JAGWZB010000254.1 GCA_018969045.1 Planctomycetota bacterium
AGGATTAGCTCAGCAAGCCATCGCGTATTGGACCAAGGCAGGATTGCGTGCCCAAGGCAGAAGTCAGAACCAAGAAGCCATCGAACATTTTCGACAAGGGCTGCATTGGATCCAACAACTCTCGACCACCAAGTCCCTCGATCCAGCTTCGCTTGCAGCCTTGGAATTGGGCATGACGGTTCCTCTTGGAGTAAGCCTACTAGCGGCCAAAGGCTACGCAAGCCCTGAAGCAGGCCCGGTATTTGATCGCGCACTGGTCTTGGCCAACTCCGTCGGCGATCCAACAACCAAATTCTACATTCTCTGGGGCATGTGGGCCTGGCGACTAGTCCGCAGCGACTTAAATGAATGCCGAAGTCTCATCGAACAAATGCTCCAGGTGGCCAATCAACTCAAGGAAAAAAACTCCGACAGCAGTTGGACCAGCGAAGCGAATTTCGCACCCCAGGTAGTCGACTACTACTCTGGCGATTTTACACAATCTTGCACTCACGCCCAACGTGCCCTGGACCAGTTGGTCCCAAGCCGATGCGCGGAGCATTTGATGGGGACAGGCCAGGATGTCAGAACCTCGGTATTGCCTTTCTACTCGATGTCCCTTTGGCCTCTTGGACGCGTTGGGCTGGCTGTCGAAAAAGCCCTCGAATCGATCGAACTAGGTAGAACCCTCCATCATCCAATGAGCCACTCGTTCGCTCTGCATCATGGGACTTGGACTCTGCTGTGCGCTCGAATGTGGGATCAAGCCTTACCACTGGTTCAGGAAGCTGCTGAATTGGCAAAATCCCAAGGCCTGACTCTTTGGATCGCTTCGAGCACCGCGCACCTAGGCGCGTGCTTATTGCATACCGGGAAACTTCAAGAAGGACTCGAGCTTCTTGAACAAGGTTTCGAAGGATTTATTGCTACCGGAGGTTGCTGCGCGGTGCCACTGTATATGAATTGGATCGCTCATGGATACTTGCTCAGCCATCGTTACTCCGACGCTTACGCCTGGATCCAACGCTCGATTGCGTGGGCCAAAGAACACGACCAGCAAAATCACGTTCTCTCAGATTCCTATCGAGTCTTGGGTGAAATCCTCGCTGCGGCTCCAAATCTCGATTCAACAACCGCCGATAGTCAGTTCGAAAAAGCCGTCCAAATTGCCGTCTCTCAGAACGCGCTTTCCTGGGAACTCCGCTCGCGATTGGCTTGGGCCAAGTTCCGCAAGCAATCCCAATCCGGCCCTATCGACAATCAAGCAATCCAGTCGATCCTAGACCGGTTAGAACAAGCCGAATTGAGTCCCGATTGGAGCGATGCAACGAGGTGGCTAGCCGGTTCTTAAAGCAAAGTAACCGACATCCTAGCCAAACCAAACGAAAAAAAGAATCGAATTGGGTCTAGCGCTTGCTAGCTTGCCGGATACCGCCCTTCGGCGATCTCTTGTTCCCACTGTTTCATCAATGGCCAGTCGATCGCGCAAGTTCCAAAATCAGATAGATGCAAATACCCTTCGAGTCTTTGGATCACTCGATTGATCATTTCAGGGTCTTTGCGAAAATAAGGACCGTGGCTCGGTAACAACCACTCGACCGAGGAGTCGCGAATCCGCTGAAGGGATTTGATGAAGCTGGGGATGTCGCTTCCATGATGCGCATCGATAGCACCGACTCCTCCGTCGCGATAGATGTTGTCGCCACTGAAAAGGAGATTCCCAAACTGGAAAGCCAACTGGCTATCGGCATGCCCGGGTGTGGACCATACCAACAACTCGATGCCTCCGATCTCGATGCGATCTCCATCGTTAATCCGATGCTCGACACTCACTTTTGGCATCGGCTCTGAAATACCTTGCGCGTAGATTTCAGCGAATGTTTGCAACCGATCTCCCGACTCCAATAGATCGGCTGCCTTGGGATGAGCCGTCACGGAAGTCTTTAAGATCTGTTTGGCTTTGGCTAGCCCTTGGCAATGATCCACATCGGCATGGGTTGCAAGAAGCGTCTTGCATTTCGAGAGCGGGAAATCCAAATCGCGAATCAAGTCGATGATCTCATCGACGTTCTCTTCGTAACCGATATCGATCAGCAGCCATTCGTCTCGGTCGAAAACCAAGTACAGGTTGCAACCGATCAAGTGGCCGGCTTGAACATTCAACTCGATGACATTCGGGAAAATCGGTTTACGCGTGATCATAAGGAATTCGATGAGGGATGAGATTTAGAGTCTTTCAGGGTACCAAACGCCATTGAAGTCCTCAAGAATCAGGCCAACAAGAATGCCAAGGCACCTTAGGTCGATTGCCACTGGCGAACCACTTCGAAAAGCAGAATAGAACCCGTTACCGAGGCATTCAGGGAGTCTATCTGCCCGAACATCGGAATGTGCACGGAGGAAATTTCTTGGGATTGCCATCGCTCTTGCAGTCCATGGGCTTCGCTACCAATGACAATCGCCAATTTTTCGGGGAACCGTACTTGGGTGTAAGTTTGACCATTTTCGGTGCGCGCCGCATAGACTTTTGCTCGACGATCCTTCAGCCAACGGCAAACATGGCTCCAGGAGTCGATCGCAAGTGGAACTGTAAAAATCGCTCCAAGGCTTGCGCGAATCGCATTGGGATTCCAAGCTTCGCTGGTAGGATCGCTGAGCAAAACCGCAGTTACCCCAGCCGCATCGGCAGTCCGCATCGCTGCGCCAAGATTCCCAGGCTTCTCCAGCCGATCGAGAACCAAGTACAACTCTCGCTGGCTTGGGTTGCTTGTGCCTGCAAGCCTCCTGGAGAGAGTTTCAAGAGAAGCGTCTGGAGTGCGAGCCACGGCGACGGCTTGAATGGTCTGCTGGCCATACTGCAATTTCTGCAGAGGTGCTTGCGACAATCGTGTCCATCGAAAAGAGTTCGACCCACGCAGTTTTGTAAGCTGGAGATTCGGGTGCTGCCACAAGGTCTCGCAAACAAAGATCTCTTGGATTTGAAAACTAGATTGGCAGGCCAAAGAGATATTTTCCAAACCATCGATCAAAAAAAGCCCCTCTTTCTTTCGATCTTTGGCGTCCCGCAACCCTGCGACGAACTTGATCCGAGGATTCGACACACTGGTGATCAGATCGCTAATCAATTCGCTTGCCGGTGTAGAGGGATTGAGCGAAGCAGTGGCCACTCGGGGAGTCGAACCCCGACGCCTCTCGGCACAAGATCCTAAGTCTTGCGTGTCTGCCAATTTCACCAAGTGGCCATGTCCAAGGGCGGAATTTTACCACTACCGATGCTGATTGTCGACTGTTGCTAGCCACCAATTTTGGCGACTAAATCCGATTTGCCACCGAGAGCTCAGCGGGGAACCGGTTTACGCCATTGGGAATTCGGATCCGCAGCAGGCACGTCACTGATCGATCCTGAGGAACCGGTAACAGGAGGCATCGGGATTGGATCCATCAACGAGGATTCGATGATTCCTGTCGCTTGCACCACACCGCTTCCAACGCGATCCAATCGAGCTCCAGCTTGGGATACTGTGTTGTTGACACTGTTGGCAGAATCCTCAATCGCAGATCGTGCTCTTTCGGTGGCCAACCTCAGATCGTTCTGGGCCGACGACACCGCATCGGTCAAAGGACTATTGGAGTACGAAGACACCGACTTTGGGGCAGCAGGATTGATTGGATTGGTGTACGGGGCAGTCGGTAGGTTGGTCGGAGCGCTCGGGGGCGGGACTCTCGAAGGTTGATTCCAAGGCATAGTCATCATCGAGTTGGTCTGACATCCGACCGCCAGACCTAGCGTCGAAAATACTAGCACCGCTGAAAATCGTGACGCTTTTGCACGCAAGAGCCTTGGCATCCTGGAGTTCCTTGTGTTGAGCTAAATCCACGCAAGACTGGGTTTGAAAGGGGTAAAAGCCAGCCTCGAAATCGGTTCGTTCCATCGCTCATACACGAAAGAGGAATTGGAACGCAAGCTGGATTGAGCTGTTTTCCGTTTTCGATGAATTCCGACGGTTCCTTTGAGGACTTGAGATTTCTAAGCGGGTATCATTACAGCGAATGAAGAAAGCTTGTGATCGCAGTTTTCTTCTACCAATCGTCTCGATCACACCGGTCGCTTCCGAGGAAAGCCATGCCCAACTGCGCCTATTGCACTCAATTCATATTGTTCGGCGGCGTCAAAGAAGACGGTTTAACCTACTGCAATGACAACTGCCAAGCTGCCGGGTTGGTGATGAATGTTGCAAGCCAAGTTCCATCGGTGGTGGTATCCGAACAATTGCTTGCTATTCGGCGTGGCAATTGCCCGAAATGCGGAGGTCCAGGACCTGTGGACTTGCACACCTCGCATATCATCAATTCGTATATCATCGTCACAAGCTGGGGATCCCGTTTTGAGCTTTCGTGCCAGCGATGCGGTGTGAAAAAGCGACTTTGGAGCACGCTTCATTGCATGCTGATGGGTTGGTGGGGCGTTTATGGATTGGTAATGACTCCCATTCAAATCATGAGAAACCTCGGCGGAGCATTCCGACCACCTAAGCTTGAAGACACTACGCCACAACTCGAACAGATGATCCGGGTCAACATTGCACAGCAAGCCTTGATCGATCAGTCCCGGCAATCGACAAAAGGATAGCTAGCAAGTCAGCGACTCACGTTGACGTTCAATAAATTGAACTCGACGCGGCAGCTTCCTTTTTTGTAATGCTTATTCGACACAGGGGGGGGGTCGATAGTCGCTCTCCGAGTGTTTCTTTTCCTCAGGACCCTATAATCCATGAACCGATTCGAAAGCTTTCTGGTTGGCTTAGCGTCCGGCATTGCGCTTTTGTATCTGCTGATGCACTTTACCGTCGTCAGAGCCAACGATGGTTTTCACTGGATACCCAAACTCAATGCCAAGCTGGATTTGCCCTACGAGGATGTCAGGGACTTCAAAGCCGAGCACTGGCAGCGTCGCCCGGGCTTGACCATGTCGGTTCTACGAGCCCGCAAAGGGTACCTGATGGACCAACGGACTAAGTTGCAGTTCCAGCAAACCACTCAACAAGTGGTCAATCAAGCTAGGCAGCAAAGCGGATCGAATTCGCTCCTTGCCGGATCGCGCTAACCTTCGCTGACTCGCAGTTTGTAGCAAGCGTCGTCGACGCTGGAAAGTTCGCGGATCGCGTCATGGGCTCGTGATGCTTCCTGTTCGCTGCATTCGTGAGTCATGATAATTAACGGTACTTTGTTGGGCTCTGTGGACTCGGCTGGCTCATGCTGGATGATCGAAGAGATCGAGATTCGATGCCCTCCCAAGATGCCAGTGATTTGAGATAGAACACCAGGTTCATCGGCGACAAGGTAACGCATGTAGTATCTACCAACGGTTTTCGAATAGGGGATCATTTCGATCTCGCACTGGCGATCCGACCACAATTGCAAACGACGGAAAGTGATATCGGTCCTGCCTGCTGCGGTGTCGATCATGTCGGCGACAACTGCCGATGCGGTGGGCATCTGTCCTGCCCCTTGTCCATGGAAGAACATATCACCTACCGCATCGCCCACAATCGTGATGGCATTGTATGGACCTCGGACTTCGGCCAGCGGTCGTCCGTTTCGAATCAAAGTTGGTGAAACGTGTAGCTCCAGTTTGTCGTCGATCAACTGTGCGGTGGCCAAGGATCGTATGCGGTAACCCAGTTTCTCAGCGTAACGAATGTCTTCGATGGTGAAGGACTCCAATCCACGTCGATGGATCTCTTTCCAATCGATGCGAACACCGAAGGCCAAGTGGGCTAAGATCGCAAGCTTCTGCGCAGCATCGCTTCCATTGACATCCATCGCTGGATCCGCTTCGGCGTACCCAAGACGCTGCGCGATGGTCAACGCACGATCGTATTCGAGTCCTTTTTCTGACATCTGGGTCAGGATGAAATTGCTGGTCCCGTTGAGGATCCCTCGCAGGGAGATGATTTGATTGGCAGTGAAGCACTGGGTGATGTTGGCGATGATTGGAATCCCGCCACCAACGCTGGCTTCGAACGCAATCGTCCTACCTAGACTGCGGGCTCGGTCAAAGAGTTCCTCTCCGTGCTGAGCTAGCAAGGCCTTGTTGGCCGTGACGACATCCTTTCCCGATTCGAGCAACTCGAGCATGATCGTCCTTGCGGGTTCAATACCGCCGATCAAATGCGCTACGACTCGGATCTCCGGATTCTCAAGGATCTCTTGAAGGTTGTCGGTCAAAACCCCAGCGGGCAAATCATCGATACCCCGTTGCTTGCTCAGATCCCGAACCAAAGCTTTGCTAAGCCATAAAACTCGCCCCGCGTGACGAGCTAACCGATCCCCGTGATCCAGAAGCAATCTTGCGACCCCGGTCCCAACTGTCCCCATGCCGACAATCGCCACATGGGTCTTCTCCATGCCACGCCAACGGTCTTGCTCTTGACTGGATTTGCTCAAGGTTTTCTCACTGCTCCGGATGCCCCGACCCCTTCGACATCCCACAAGCCACCCCAAAGTGGGGGAGGGATCGAAAGAGCCATCAAAAATTCGCTCAGCCATTCTGACTCAAGGATGCAAGAGATTACCGGAAACCCAAGGGAATTGAAGGATAAAAGGGATTTTCCAGGCCGAAGAAAAGGAGAGCCCATCGGAATTTTCGGAAAATTTTGCGAAACCCGCGAAACACGGCCAAAGAAAATGGGTTAGCCTACCCCTAATGGTTTGAGTTTTGTCAGAACAGTCCCGGCCCGTTTTAGAACACTCTGCCAGTCGCAACCGACCCGATTCACACACTCCAAACCGCTGGCTGCATGAAGGGACTTTGTCATGCTCGGCTTACTGAACGCCTATCGAATCCAAGCATCCGATCGGCTTGGTCTGATTCTTATTTATCGGCGACTAAATCGCTTCATTACCAGTAAGATTGACCGTTTAAATGATCCATCGGTGCAATTGCATCGCATCATGGCATTGTTGCTCATGGCAATGTTGCTCATGGTGCTGGGATTTGGAGCGACGCCAACTCTTGCCAAAGAACCTGATGATTCACCTGAGTCTTCATCGAAACTGACCAAGCAAGAGATTCAGTATTTCGAAACCCGCATCCGCCCGATTTTGGCAACCAAGTGCTATGCGTGCCACTCGGTCGAGTCCGGGGAAGCCGAAGGTGGACTGAGGCTCGATTCCAAAGAAGCGATGCTTCGAGGTGGAAACAGCGGTTCGGTCATCACGCCCAAAAACCCACTTAAAAGTCTTCTGATCAAGGCTGTCGAGCATCAAGAT
>JAGWZB010000255.1 GCA_018969045.1 Planctomycetota bacterium
ACTTGTGCTCCCCAAGTCCCATCCGTTGCGCCGACAACCCCCATGTACTCGCCTTGCAAGCGATACAGATCGCCTGCTGCCTCGATGCTTGTGAATGTCTCTGCGGCAATCAAGTCTGAAGCATTCAGCGACATCGCTACCACAGGCGTCAGGGTTCCAACAGCTAGAAATTTTCTTCGATCCATAGTCTCACTCGTTTTATTGAACCTTTGAAGTCATCACAAGCTAAAAAGCCATACCACGCGGGCTTAGGATTATAACATGCCCGAAAACGAAGATAGTCAGATCGTAACCAAAGAAGAAGTCTTAGGTCAGCAGTTCTTTGACGACGCGGCCATGGACATCGGTTAGCCGAAAGTCTCTTCCACCATAACGGAAGGTTAATTTTTCGTGGTCGATTCCAAGCAAATGCAGGAGGGTCGCGTGCAAGTCATGGACATGGACTTTGTCCTGCTGGGCATAGAACCCAAAGTCGTCCGATGCCCCCCAGGAAATACCGGGTTTAATCCCAGGGCCACACATCCACCAAGTGAATGCGTGGGGATTGTGATCCCGACCGTTGTCCCCTTGAGCCGTCGGCGTCCTGCCAAACTCTCCCCCCCAGATGAGCAGTGTCTCGCTGAAGAGTCCTCTGCGATGGAGATCCTCGATCAAACCTGCGATGGGTCGATCGACCTGTCCGGCCAATTCCGAATGCTTTTCCTTGAGTTCCGCGTGCTGGTCCCAATAAGCATGGGAGACTTGCACGAATCGAACCCCCGCTTCGCTAAGTCGTCTGGCCAGCAAGCATTGTCGCCCAAATCCATCGGTGGGCCCACCATCGATCCCATAAAGCTGAAGTGTTTCTTGGGTCTCGTCATCGAGTTGAAATCGGCCCAGTGCCTCGCTTTGCATACGGTAGGCCAACTGATAAGTCTGCTCTTTGGCTACAAGGGCTTCTGCAAGACCACCGCTTGGGCCTAAGCCTTCCATCTCGCGGACGTAATCGAGTTGCAGCCGCTGCAATGGATCTGGGTATTTAGGAACTAGATTCTCGATCTTTGCCTCTTTGCCTGAGACGGCAATCCTGGTCCCTTGATGATTCGGTGGCAGGAATGCGGATCCAAAGTTCCTGACCCCACCATGGCCCAATGTCGGGTTGATCGTGATGAAACTCGGTAGGTTTGTGTTTTGGGTACCAAGTCCGTAACTGACCCAAGCTCCCAAGCTTGGTCGCACGAACGTATCGGACCCAGTATGTATTTTCAGCAGCGCACCCCCATGCGCTTCGTTCGAACCGTGCAACGACTTGATGAACGTCAATCGATCGACATGTTTAGCCACATTGGGAAACAAATCGCTGACCCAAGCCCCCGACTGTCCATACTGCTTGAATTCCCAAGGGCTCTTGAGCAAATTGCCTGTCTGGGCAAACTGGATCCTGGGTTTGGGAATCGGGAGCGGTTGACCATGCAAGCGAGCAAGCTCGGGCTTGTAATCGAAGGTGTCGATATGCGAGGGACCTCCGTGCATAAACACAAAAATCACTCGCTTGACTCGGGGTGGAAAATGACAGCCTGCAGCAAGTCCCTGTTGATCCCATGCGCCTAGGCATGAAGTATTCTGCTGGTTGGTTAGCAAATCGGCAAATGCTAATCCGCTTAGTCCCTGAGCAATGCCTCGGATCCAACTGCGGCGACCGATCCCGCCACTGCTGCTGATTGTTTCAAGCCAACTCATCGCTTACTCCACCCAAATAAATTCTCGGAGCGAAAACAGGCTATGCACAAGGCTGGCCAAGGCCTTGGCTCGAATCGACTGCCGATGAGCCACAGGGTCTGCTCCATCTGCAGGTTGGATTTGGGATCCCCAAACTTCGATCGCTTGAGCTAGATACTTTTGGGATCTTGCAAGTTCTTCTACCTTGGGGTCTCGTCCTAATAGCCGTCTGAAGGCGATCGAAATCGCTTGGGATTCATCCTGCGAACTTTCTGCTAATTCGTTACCTAGCTTCTCCGAAGACTTCCAAACGATTTCATTGTTCAGAAAGAATAGCGATTGGCTCGGAACACTCGTAACGGCTCGTTGTTCGATATGGCTTGCAGGATCGACGTAATCAAAGATCGCGAAGGTGTCATTGAGCGCTGCTCGATTGATGTTCAAATAGATACTCCGTTTGGGGCTCTCCATGCTGTGCACACCTGGCACCAATCGATGATCGATGCGATCGGCGCATGCAAGCAGGGCATCGCGAATCGGTTCCATTTCAAGTCGTTTGCGGTTTTGCTTCCACAACCATCGATTTTCAGGGTCCTGTGTATTGTAAGTTTCCGAATTGGAAGAACGTCGGTAAGTGGCCGACAAGAGAATCTCTCGATGCAACCATTTGAGTGACCATCCGTGGTCCATCCAGCGCATGGCAAGGTCATCCAATAGCTCAGGGTGCGTTGGTTGCTGTCCTTTGAATCCAAAGTTTGATGGAGAACCAACCAGGGGTTGGCCAAAGTGCCACATCCACACTCGATTGACCATAACTCGTGCAAACAGTGGATTCGAGCGATGCGTCAGCCACGTGGCAAGTTGCATGCGCCCGCTCTGGCTCGGATCGATCGTCTCGAGTCCGACGGCCTTGGTCAATACGACTGGAATGCCTCTTGGGATCTTCTCTGGAGTGGGCTTGAGGTGATTGCCACGGATATGGATTGGCAATTCGATGGCTTGTTGCTCCTCGACGGCCATGGCTTTGTCCAACGCGGGCATCGCTTTTTTCAAGTCCTCGATTTCTTTGTCCAAGGCATCGATTTGTTTTTTGATATCGTCGCTGTAAGGACCGTCTTTGATGCGCGAGGCTGGATCCTCCGGTAGTTTTTCAAGCTTGCCATCGGCCAGCAGTTGCTCATGAGTTTTTCTGAGTAACAACTTACTTGCCTCGATCGCTTGGTCGATCTTCTTTTGATGTTCGCTCCGCTGCAATTCTCGCTCTTGGGTAGGCAAGGGACGCTCCATCCACTGGCTCACGAAGGCTTGGTCGGCCATCGTTCGGGTGCTCATGAATACACCGGCTAGCGAATAATAGTCGGCTTGCGTCAAGGGATCGAATTTATGGTCGTGGCATCGAGCGCACGAGAGGGTGATTCCCAGCATCGTTCGGGAGAACGTATCGATCTGTTCGTCGACGATATCGATCTTCATCTTTTCTTTGTCTTGTTCGGCAAGCATTTTTGGGCCTAGGACCCAAAAGCCAGTCGCGGTGATGAGTCGATTGCGAGCCGTTTGGTCCTGGGGAGCTGGCAATAAATCACCTGCGAGTTGATGGGTGACAAACTGATCAAAAGCCAGATCCTCATTCAGACTCTCGACCACCCAATCGCGAAATCGCCATGCGTTGGGCATATCGTGATTTTCATCGGCACCATTGCTATTGGCGTATCGGACCAAGTCCAACCAATGCCTAGCCCATCGAACTCCGTATTGGGGGCTAGAGAGCAATCGATCGATCAAGCGTTCGTAGCGAACATCTTCGGGGTCTTCCAAGTAGGCTTGGATTTCCTGCGGAGTAGGGGGTAGGCCAGTTAGTCCCAGCGTGGCTCTTCTGAGCAGAACAAGCCAATCGGCTTGCGTTGTGATCTCCCAACCTTTTGCCTTGAGTTTGGCTTGAACCAGCGCGTCGATTGGACCCATGGGAAGACTTTGGGGCATTTGCCAATCTTGGTTCGCAGGAAGCGGATGTTCGCTGATAGGCTGAAAGGCCCAGTGTTTCTTAGCTAGTTCCGGATCGACCCGCGATTTGTTTGGACCGCTTGTGTCTGGGTTGGACGGGTTTCGTGGGTCGACCAATCCTTCATGGATCCAACGTTCAAAGTCCTTGATCACCGACTCGCTGAGCCTGCCATCAGGGGGCATTTTAGGTTCTTGATCGCGAAGGACTTGGATCAGCAAGCTCTCTTGCGGTTTACCTTCTATCGCGGCCGGACCGGTGTCTCCGCCTTGTAGAATCCCTTGCCGAGTTTCCAGGCTCAGATTGGCTTGGAGGATTTTCGAATCTGCAGAATGGCACTCGTAGCATCGCTCGACCAAGACCGGGCGGATCTTGCTCTCAAAGAATTCCAGTTGCTGCGAAGTCTCTTGAGCGATCCCGATGGATGATGCGGGAAACCAGCAAGCAAACAATAAAATCAGCCACTTGGCTGCCCTCATGGCGATCCTCGCTCTAGGCCAAGAGTTCTTTGACAACTCGAGCAGGTTCGACTCCGGTGAGTCTCAAGTCCAAGCCTTGGTTCTTGAACGTGAAGCGCTCGTGGTCGATCCCTAGTAGGTGAAGTGCGGTAGCGTGGAAGTCTCGGATATGAACCGGGTCTTTGACAATGTTGTATGAAAAATCGTCGGTTTCGCCATAGATGGTTCCACCCTTGATCCCACCTCCAGCCATCCACATCGTGAAGCACCGTGGATGGTGATCGCGACCATAATTCTCTTTGCTGAGGCCACCTTGGGAGTAAATCGTACGTCCGAACTCTCCGCCCCAGATGACCAAGGTGGACTCTAGCAGTCCTTGATTCTTCAAGTCGGTGATTAGGCCATACGTAGCTCGATCGATGTCTTTGCACTGCGAAGGCAAACGTTTTGCGACGTTGCCGTGATGATCCCAATTGTTCAGATAGATTTGGACAAATCGGACATCGCGTTCGACCATTCGGCGAGCCAGCAGGACTGAGTTGGCAAACGACCCAGGTTTCTTGGCTTCTTGACCATAGAGTTCCATGGTGCTCTCGGGTTCGTCGGCGATATTGGTCAAATCTGGAACACTCGATTGCATACGAAACGCCAGTTCGTACTGTTGGATTCGGGTGTGGATTTCGGGGTCACCCACGGCGCGGAAATTCATTTCGTTGAGCGACTTGAGCCCATCGAGCGTTTTGCGACGGATGTCCATCGGAACGCCTGACGGATTATTGATATAGAGAATCGGATCACCGACAGATCGGAAGCTACAACCGCTGTGTTCGCCTGGCAGGCATCCCGATGACCAAAGCCGTGCCGAGATCGCTTGAATTTGCTCGGTGTTGGTGGGATTGGCTACCAGCACCACAAAGGTCGGAAGGTTGTTATTCATCGAGCCCAAACCGTAAGACAACCAAGCCCCCATACAAGGACGCCCGGTGACCATATTCCCGGTCTGCATGTAGGTGATAGCAGGCTCGTGATTGATCGCTTCGGTGTGCATCGATCGGACAAAGCACAGATCGTCAACGATCTTTGCCGTCTCGGGTAATAGTTCTGTGACCCACATGCCGCTCTTGCCGTGCTGAGCGAACTTGTACATCGAAGGAGCGATTGGAAAACGGGCTTGGCCACTGGTCATGGTCGTGAGGCGTTGGCCGTTTCGAACCGACTCGGGCAAGTCCTTGTCGTACCAATCATTCATCTGCGGTTTGTAGTCGTAGATGTCCATCTGCGAAGGCCCGCCGACCATGTGCAAATAGATCACCCGTTTTGCTTTTGGAGCAAAATGGGGCAGGGTGCCCAACCCACCGATTGGTTCCTGGGTGACTAATGGGTTTGGGTTCCCTTGAGCGACCAAGGGAACACCCAGAGCCGCCAGTGCCGCGGTCCCTAGGACATTGCCACCACGGCGAAAGAACTGTCGCCGTGTTTCATTGCGAACATACTCTTCGAAGAGCGGATGGATTTGATTTCTCATTTGGTAATCGCCTCGTCGAGATTCATTAGGATATTGACGGTCATTGTCCAAGCCGCCAATTCTGCGGGGTTGATTTCATTTGGGGAGCGGGTCGCTCCTACGGCCAACAATTCACCAGCGCGATCCGGGTTTGCTTGATAAAAATCCGTGACCTCACGCAATGAGGATTGCAGGACACCAAGTTCTTCGCCGCGCAGGGGTCTTGAGAGCACGCGTGCAGCGATCCACTGAAGCCTCGCTACCGGATCGGATGCGTTAGGGTTGGCTTGGATTGCTTTATGGGCAAGGATGCGTGCTGCTTCGATAAACTGAGTATCGTTCATCGTCACAAGAGCTTGAAGGGGCGTGTTGGTACGTTCACGTTTGACGGTGCAAACTTCGCGGGCCGTCGCGTTAAAGACTTCCATGCTAGGTGGAGGAGCTGAGCGTTTTAAGAAGGTGTACAAACTGCGACGATAGAGCCCTTCACCTTTGTCGGCGACATAATCGCGCGTGTTGCTACCAGGCATCGCGACGGCTTCCCAAACTCCGGGGGGCTGATAAGGCCGTACGCTGGGGCCTCCAATTTTCTGTACCAACAATTCGCTGGCGGCCAATGCGCTGTCTCGGATCATTTCTGCGTCCATCCGGAACCGTGGCCCTCTGGCAAGCAGTTTGTTCGACGGATCCATAGCAAGCTTTTCGTTACTGACGCTTGCCGATTGACGATAGGTCGAACTGGTGACGATGGTTCGGAACAGGTTTTTAATGTTCCAGCCGTCTTCTCGGAATGAGATCGCAAGGTAGTCTAAAAGTTCTGGGTGTGTAGGAAGTTGTCCTGTAACACCAAAGTCACCGGCAGATACAACGATACCACTGCCGAAGACCTCTTGCCAGAATCGATTGACAGTGACTCTGGCGGTCAGGGGATTGGACGGGTCGAGCAGCCATTTGGCCAGCCCCAATCGATTCTTGGGGTACTCATCCTTCCAGGGGTTGAGCACTCCGGGTGTTTGCGGTGCAACTTCATCGGTTCGCTTGTCGTAGTCCCCGCGAGTCAAGAGCCATGCTTTAGGCATCTCGTTCTTTTCGTTCATGATATGAGCAACGGTCCCGCGAGCTAGAATCGCCGTTTTTTCGTCGGTGAGTTGCTGTTGCTTTTGGGTTAGCGTTGCATAGTCTGAGTCTTTGGACACCAGGTACCATTGGAACAATTCCTCGGTATCCTCTTGCGAGCGATTTGCTTTGGAGACCAAGTACTGGCGACGAGGCAATTGTCCGATCGCTTGAAATTCCTCGACGCTCAGCACGCGTCGATACATCCGAACATCTTGGATTTTGGAATCGTTGGTCGGAGCCGTTGCGTGCCTGCTACCCAGCCGAAGTGGAACTTCGGTACGAATCGTTTCGCTGAGTTTATCGCTAGCGACATTCAGGGGAGCTGGTTTGCCATCGATATAGATCTTCACACCTTGGGCTTTGGAAGAGCCATCGTAAGTGATCGTGACATGTTGGAAGCGGCTGGCGGTAAGCCGTTGGTTGGTGACTACTTTGAGGGCATT
>JAGWZB010000256.1 GCA_018969045.1 Planctomycetota bacterium
ATGGCTGGCCCGTCAGTCTCGAATTCGACTCGATGCGGAGATTTTGAGGGATCAAGCCCTCAGTGCAAGCGGGGCATTGACGACCCGGATCGGTGGACCGAGTGTGCATCCCCCGCAACCTTCAGGCATTTACAACTTCACTCAGAACGTAAAAACCTGGAAAGAGGACACCGGGGCCAATCGATTCCGCAGAACGATGTACACGGAGTTCTTCCGCAGCGCTCCCTACCCTCTCTGGACGACCTTTGACAGCCCGGATTTTAGCACGGTTTGCACACGTCGCTCTCGAACCAATACCCCTTTGCAGGCCCTGACCCTTGCGAACGATCCGGTCTTTTGGGAACTGGCAATCCAACTCGCAGATCGGTCGTTGCGTGAAACCCCGGAGTCTTCGTCCAAGGAAACAAGCCTCCAGGGGCGCATCCAGCGGATGGTCGAACTAGCATGGTGCCGCAGGCCGACCCAAGCAGAGCTCGATAGGCTCACAGAGTTGCATGCGTCAGTAGCCGAGTACTACAGGCAAAACCCAGACCAAGCCGATCAGTTAAATGGTCTGAGTGTCGATCAGGCCGCAAACGCCCAAGTGGCTCGGGTCCTCATGAACACCGATGAATTCGTCAACCGCGATTAAGACATGCCAGTTTCAGACATGCCAGTTTCAGACATGCCAGAGGCACAGATGATAGAGAGTCTCACCCAAGTCGCTGCGCTTGAGCGCCGCCGCGCGTTTTTAAGTTCCGTCGGTGTCGGTTTCGGTTCTCTGGCACTGAGGTCTCTGATGGCTCAGGACTCTTTGCTAGCTCAGGATATCCCTAAGCCTCGCGGAATGCTCGAGCAATTTCACCTGCCACCAAGGATCAAGAACGTCATTTTTCTGTTCATGGCCGGAGGTCCAAGCCAGCTCGAGCTCTTTGAGGACAAGCCAGTCCTGCGAGATTTTCATGGTCAGCTCCCTCCTGAGAGTTTAACTCAAGGTCGGCGATTTGCGTTCTTGCCTGGCGATGCGAAGTTGATGGGTACCAATCGCAAATTTCAGCGATACGGTCAGTGCGGCATGGAGCTCAGCTCTCTGCTGCCTCATCATCAAAAGATTGTCGACAAAGTATGCTGGCTGCGAGGCATGAAGACCGACGTGTTCAATCATGGTCCTGCGAAACTTTTCATGAACTGTGGGTTCCAAGCTCCGGGGCGTCCTAGCATGGGATCCTGGGTGACTTATGGTCTAGGCACCGAATCAGAGAACTTGCCGGGCTTCGTGGTACTTCAATCGGGACCTCGAGGACCCAGGGCCGGCAACACGTTGTGGTCGGCTGGGTTTCTCCCATCGAAGTACCAAGGCGTTCCGCTTCGCAGCCAGGGGAGTCCCATCTTGCACTTGCAGAATCCACAAGGTGTTTCGAGCAGTTTGCAACAGAGTTTTATCCAAGCTACCAACGACTTGAATCGAATGCGTTTCGATACGAACGCCGACCCAGAAATACAGACCCGCATCGCTGCTTACGAAACAGCGTTTCAGATGCAGTCGGCAGCTCCCGAATTGATGCAATTGGAAGACGAGACAGCCCAGACCCTTGAGCTCTATGGAGCACAACCTGGCAAGAGTTCTTTTGCGAACAACTGCCTGCTAGCAAGACGGCTAGTCGAACGGGGGGTTCGCTTCGTACAACTCTACCATACCGACTGGGATCACCACGGAGGAAAGAACCAAGACATCAATGAGGATTTGGACAAAGTCTGCATGGAGGTCGATCGGGCTTCGGCAGCCCTGGTGCTGGACCTCGAGCAGCGCGGGTTGCTTGACCAGACTTTAGTGCTCTGGGGTGGCGAGTTTGGTCGTACGCCGATGGGTGAAGTCCGCGAGTCCTCAGGACGCGATCACCACGTCGATGCGTTCACCATGTGGATGGCAGGAGGAGGCATTCAAGCTGGAAAAATTCATGGTGCCACCGATGAACTAGGGTTCTCGGTCACCGAGGGTCTGGTGCATGTGCATGACTTGCACGCCACAGTGCTGCACCTTTTAGGGATCGACCACGAGCGCCTGACCTACCGATTTCAAGGTCGAGATTTTCGACTTACCGACGTCCATGGCCAACTCGTCCACGAGATCTTAAGCTAAGGAGAGCTAGGAGTATCGGCCTGATCATGGTAACCTTACCCTCTCTTTTTATAAGATCCTCAGAGTCCCTCGAAGAGCATGGCAGAACAAGAACCGATACAACCGCAACTACAGCCCTACGAGCAACATATCCAAGGGCTTAGGCAAACTGGACACCAGTTTTGGACGCGTGGGTGGTCGCTGGGCACATCGAGCAATTACTCGTCGGTCATTTCCAGGGATCCTTTGCGGTTGCTCGTTACCGCAAGCGGCAAGGATAAAGGGCACTTGGGTCCCAACGACTTTGTGATATGCGACCAGCAAGGCAAACCGGCATTCGGGGATCAACCCAAAAGCAGTGCCGAGACTCTGCTGCATTGCCTAGCTGCTCGCCGTGGGGCAGGGGCCGTCCTCCATACCCATAGCGTCTGGTGCACGCTCCTTTCCGAACACTTTTGGCCAGTCGGAGGCATTCGCATCAGCGACTTTGAAATGCTCAAAGGTCTCGAAGGCATCACGACTCACGAGGCCAGCGTTTGGGTGCCGATTTTCGATAACACACAAGATATACCTTCCCTGGTAACCCAAGTCGAAAAATACTATGACGATCATCCCGACGAGCCCTGCTGGGGTTACCTGATCCGTAGACACGGCATGTATACTTGGGGGGCGGACATCGCCCAAGCCCGCCGTCATATCGAAATCTTTGAGTTTCTCTTAGAGTGCTTGGGGCGATCCACGAAACTCGTTTAGGTCGACCATGCTAGCACTGGTTCTTCGTACGCTTGTTCACTTCTTTCGATTGCTGATACCCGTCGCACTGGGAGTTGCAGTATCCAGCGCGGTGATCGTCGGTGCTCTCCTGGTAGGGGATAGCATGCGAGGTTCCTTGCAGCATATTGCGATGGATCGTATCGGTTCGATTCAGCGAATGGTCATAGCTCCTCGATGGTTCGACCAATCGGCAATCGAGCGTGCCAAGCCCACGCATCCCGATGGTCTGCTCTGCCCGATGCTGCTGATTCAATCGGTTGTCGCAGAGCATCAAGATCGCTCTTTGGAAACCCAAGGGAAAATCATCACCCATCGTGCTACCGAGATGTCACTCTTGGGAGTCGATCAAGAGTTCTGGAACTTAGGGACGATCCAACCGACCAAGCCACTTGGAAATCAACAAATCGTTTTGAATCGATCGCTTGCCGATCAACTCAAAGCCCAAGTCGGGGATCGTATTACCTTCAAAGTATCCCGAGATGCTCTCGTACCTGCCGACAGCGCTTTGGGCAAACGGGAAATCGAAGTCGTCGCACTCTCGCGTTGGGAAGTTGTCGATATCGTGGCCGACGAGAGCCTTGGCAGATTCTCTCTCCGCAGCGATCAACGTCCCGTCCTGAATGCCTTCGCTTCCAAATCCGCACTCCAATCAGCATTGGAAATCGATGGCAAAATCAATGCCATCGCTAGTTCATCATCAAGCTCACAGCCTCTCCTGCCGGCACTGCAACTGACCCTAGAGGACCTTGGACTCCGTTGGCAAAAAGTTCAACGGGTCTTCCCTGAACCATCTGCTGGAGAAACCGGCAGCGCCAATCAGACGGTATTTGCCTACGATCAGCTCACCAGCCAGCAGATGATGATCCCCGATGATCTTGCAGATGCGATCGGATCGAACCCTCTAAGTTACTTTCCTGGTACGAGCAATCCTATACGTGTACTGAGCTACCTTGCTAACAACACCCAAGTGGTCCGACCGGTCGTTGGCACCGAAGTTCCAACGAATGGTTCCGACCTGGATTCGCTGAATTCAGGTCGGCCCGTCCCCTACTCCATCATCAGCGGTGTGCCATGGGAAGTGCTCGAGCAGATGCTCAAAGCAAGTTCCGCGGAAACTCCTCCTGCGCTCGATCCTAAGCTTGGTGAGGATTGGGTGGTTATCCATCAATGGATGTCCAAAGAGCTCGGAGCCAAGGTAGGGGATCTGCTATCGATCGATTACTTTTTACCTGAGACGGTCGAAGGAACAGAGATTGAAAGGAGTTTTCAAGCGAAGGTCATTGCGATAGCGCCGCTGAAGGAGCCCGAGCAACCGTATCGACGCAAGACTCCGGCGCGGTACGGACAACCCCCCACCCCGTTTAACGATCCAGCTTGGACTCCCCTGGTTCCAGGAATCACCGACCAAGACTCGATCTCCAACTGGGAGACTCCATTTGCGTTGACGCGCAAAATCGAAAAGCAAGACGATGAGTATTGGAATGCGCATCGATTGACGCCCAAGCTGTTCATCTCTGACAAGCGAGCCAGAGAGCTGTTTGGTTCTCGTTTTGGTTCTCAAACATCGATCCGGTTCGATGGACTTAGCGAGCAAGACCGAGCCGAGCAGCAGGAAGCTTTATTGAGGGTCGCCAGGGATAAGCTCAGTTCGATGGGTTGGCGAGAGCTGCCTCTGCGAGATCAGCAGTTGAAGGCAGCAAGCGGTACGACTCCGTTTGATGCGCTGTTTCTGTCCTTGAGTTTTTTTGTCATCGCAGCCGCCCTGATCTTGGTGGCCCTCCTATTTCGACTGACGATTGAAAAACGGGCTCAGCATTGGGGCTTGTTGCTGGCTTCGGGGTGGACAAGGTCCAAGCTGCGGCAGCTACTGCTTTTGGAGGCGTCGATCATCGCTGCGGTCGGTTCTGCGTTGGGTGTTGCACTGGGTGTTGGTTATGCGTACGCGCTGCTAGCGGGGCTCAAGAGTTGGTGGGTCGGTGCGATATCTGTATCGTTTCTTGATTTCTACATCCGACCTGCGAGTCTGTGGATTGGCTGGTTGGCCGGTTTGTTGGTTTCCCTTGCCACGACTTGGTTGGTCACAAGGCAGTTAAAGCGATCCAGTGCAGCCAGATTGCTCAAAGGCCGTATGGATGACCAAGCCCCTAGCCCAAGGGCCCATCGTTGGATTCAGGTTGCAGCGGTTGCATGCCTGTCGCTTGGTGCACTGCTACTGTTGGTAGGACAGTGGGTAAAAGGGCAAGCCCAAGCTGGCGCGTTTGTAGGCAGTGGGATGCTATGGATGATCGCATTGATCCTGTGGTTCTATGCTCAGATGAGCAGTTCTGCGAATACTCGCATGAGCCCCTATACAGATCTAAACGCTTTGGCCCGATCCAACGCCCAGCGTTCACCGCTTCGAAGCATCATGACCGTGGCCTTGATGGCGATGGCAAGTTTCCTGATCTTGGCCATGAGTTTGTTTCAGGCACAGCCGGATCGGCGAGGCACAGGAGGATTTGCTTGGGTCGGTAAGAGCGCTCAAAGCATTCATATCAATGTTGCAGATGCAAAGCAGCAGAGGCAAGCACTTGGGGATCAAGCCCAGGATCTAGTTGATACTCAAATTGTGCCGGTTCGATCCAGAGGTGGCGACGACGCTAGTTGCAATAATCTCTATCAAGCCAGAGAGCCACAAGTCATGGGAATCACGTCGGCCATCAAGCGAGTGGATCGTGACTTACTGGGCAAAACCGAATTGGGCTGGTTTGGAACCGATGTGAGCCAATCCCCATGGGAGCG
Source organism: Planctomycetota bacterium (assembly GCA_018969045.1). Taxonomy (GTDB): domain Bacteria; phylum Planctomycetota; class Planctomycetia; order Pirellulales; family Pirellulaceae; genus JBKCUI01. The sequence goes on from JAGWZB010000256.1 coordinate 5,654, forward strand.
ATTGGAATCGGAAGCTCGGGGAACACCCGACAGTCCCGTACCGGTGATCCTCGATCAGAACACCGCCCTTTGGGCCTTGCACCTGGGTGGTTATGTTGGAGAGAAATTCAATTACCAACTTGGTGATCAGACCGTTTACTTCCAAACCGTAGGCGTCCTTCAGAACACGATTTTTCAGGGGAGTCTGTGGATCTCAGAAGAAAACTTCCAAAGGGTATTCCCTGACGTGGGCGGCTACCGCATCTTCTTGGTGAAACCTCCTGAGGGAGCCTCTAGTCAACGGGTCCAAGCCATCCGTTTGGCTTTGGAATCTGGGTGGGCAGACGAAGGGATGGCTTGTGCGTCAGCAGATGGGATTTTGGCAAGGCTCTTGGCGGTTCAGAACACGTATCTGAGCGCATTCCAACTTTTGGGCGGGTTAGGATTATTGCTTGGGACCTTGGGTTTGGGAGTCTCTCAACTGCGTAGCGCCTTGGAGCGAAGCAGCGAGTTGGCAGCCATGAGAGCGATGGGTTTCCCAAAGGGGCGGTTGATTTGGTCCTTGTTTTTGGAGAACGGGTGGCAATTGCTCCGGGGCCTTGGAATTGGGATGGTTTGCGCGCTGGCGGCTTCGGCTCCTGTGCTTTTGCGCGGGAATTCGTCCATTTCCTTGTGGGGGCCTTTGGCGATGCTCGCATGGGTGATTGTTTTAGGCCTTGCCTTTTGTGTTTTGGCGGCGTGGTTAGCGATGCGTCAGCCATTGCTGGGTTCGCTTCGGTCGGATCGCTAGCATTTGGACTTTCAAAGCGGTCTTGATTTGGATTTCCCGGGAAGTTTAGACTCGGTGGAAATTCTTGATCGAAAATCGAAAGGAAACCTATGCCAACTGCACGACCAACCCGGGCCCGACGTTTTTTTGCAGCAACGCTCTGTGCAACATGCCTTTGCTTTCCCGTTGTCGCATGGAACTCCCCGAAGGCTTATAGCCAGGAGCGCACCGGAGGTACGGCGGGTCAGGGGACCAAGACACGGCTATCGGGTGGACAGGCTTCCTCTCGTAGCACCATCAAGGACGCCGAAGCTTCTGGCGCTGGGGTTCAGGAGGCTGGACCTGCCATTGTGGCTTTGGTCAATAGTCAGAAGATCACCTTGCAGGAATTGGCCAATTTGTGTGTGCTTCGACATGGCGAAGAAGTCTTGGAGAACATGGTCAATCGGTACTTGATTCTGCAAGCATGCCAAGAGCGCAAGATTGAGATCACGCAAAAGGATGTCGATGACGAAATCGGACGGATCGCGTCGAAATTCAACCTCAGTGTGCAGATGTATTTGAAGCTGCTTGAGAATGAGCGGGACATACGTCCGGAGTACTACGCATCGGATGTTGTATGGCCGATGCTGGCCCTCAGAGAGCTAAGCAAGGAGATGCTTAAAGTAACTCCGCAAGAGATCGACAAAGCGTTTCAGAGCGAGTTTGGACCCAAGGTTCAGGTCCGGATGATCGCATGCAAGGACGCGGCAAAGTTGCAGCAGATCCATCAGCAAGCGACAGCCAATCCGGACTTGTTCAAGACACTAGCTCG
>JAGWZB010000257.1 GCA_018969045.1 Planctomycetota bacterium
CCGGTGGAATGAGTAGTGTGTACCTGGGTGAGCACATCGTCCTGAAGCATCGCAGGGCGGTGAAAGTCTTGCCGAAATCCAAATTGGGTAAGACTTCCTATTTGGAGCGATTCCAAAGAGAAGCCAAGGCGATTGCATCCTTGAGCCACCCGAATATCGTGAGGGCTTACGACATCGATCATGAGAAAGATACCCATTACATCGTGATGGAGTACATCGAAGGGGTCGATTTGCAAATCCTGGTCAATAAGCATGGTCCATTGCCTTATGCCCTAGTGGCAGATTACATCGCACAAGCGGCCCATGGACTGCAGCACGCCCACGACCAAGGACTAATTCATCGCGACGTAAAACCCGCGAATTTTCTGATCAACCTTCAAGGGGTCATCAAAGTTCTCGACCTGGGCTTGGCACTGTTCCAGGATCAAGGGGATGCATCCTTGACCATGGAGTACAACGATAAAGTTCTCGGTACCGCTGACTACCTTGCTCCAGAGCAAGCCATCAATAGCCATACGGTGGACAACCGAGCCGACATCTACGGGCTTGGATGCACCATGTACTTCCTGCTGACAGGACATCCCCCATTCCCAGATGGGAGTATCTCAAGTCGCATTATCAAGCACCAGAATACGATGCCCCAAGACATCAGGATCGATCGACCGGATTGCCCCGGGCAACTCGATGGCATCTGTGTCAAAATGATGCAGAAAGACCCCAAATTCCGATATCAGGATTGCAACCAGGTCGCGCAAGCCCTCGAAGCGTGGCTCGCAAAATACAAAGCAGAGAATCCCGATGTCGCAATTAAGCCAACCGGTGGTATGACATTGGACGATTTGCTCGAATTGGCCAAAAGCAAAGGAAGCCACCAATCTGAAACAGTCAATAATCAACTCGATGACACTGACATCGAAACCACCCGACGCAGCGGACAAGCGGGGGTGGCCCTATCAAGTTCTGATAGTGGGGTTCTGAGAGCTATCGTCAAAAGCGATGTTTCGACGATCGATAGTCAAATCGACCTGATGCATGATTCGAGCCAACCCAACAAGCCTCGATCGAAATCGCAAGCGATCCAAAACGCATCGGACCGTACCCACGGCAGCCCGTCGGGCTCCTCGCCTTTGATTCAGCCGACGGGAACTGGGCCAGCTTCAAAACCGACGGCAAGCCCATCTGGTTCGGGCGTTTCAAGCAAACAATCGCCCACTGCTTCGAAAGCACCGGTACAGTCCACCCCAACGACAGGAGCGTCCAAACAGCCATCGCCTCGTTCCACAGAGATTGAGGAAGAGGAGAGTGGACTTTCCTGGCTGACTATTTTAGCCATCGTTGGAGCCCTGCTTGTAATCACCGCTTCGATTATCGGAGCCCTCTGGGCTTTCCGGGGATAAATGCCTGAAGGCCCAAGAACCTCTAAGAGCACATGAGCTGTCCTGAGAAGGTGATCGTCGTCAAAGTTGGTGGAGCCTCTTTGTTCTCCAGCGGCAGCGAATTCTCCGAGCTCCGACAATACGTGCGTTCCTTGCAGCAACTTCCAAACACACTTTCGTTGCTCATTGTCGGTGGAGGTGAAACCGTCGAGTCGATGCGGATTCTCCATCGTTATCACCCTGAACTTGATCCAAAACAGATGCATTGGCGTTGTGTTAGACTCCTCGAATCGACGTCGGATGCCGCGGCAGAACTTCTGCAACTCCAACGGCTAAATACCACCCCATTTGGCCTGGATCAGATCGCCAACAAGTTGAGCCAAGGATGCTACTTGGTGGATGTTGGGAGTTTTTACCATCGTGATTCTCTGGATTGGATCCCTTCACCTTTGGTTCCCGCAGAGACTTGGGATACCACTTCCGACACCCTAGCATGGCTACTGGCTTTTAGGGTTCAAGCCCACGAGTTGCAATGGATCAAGAAACCCGATTGCTCGGAAATCGACTCGGTAGAACAAGCAACCTCATTGGGGGTTCTTGATACCCAGTTGCTATTGCTTTTACAAAATCAGCCGTCGGATTGGAAACTACAGCTCAATCTGGTCTATCATAGTGCTGGGTGGAAAAAGAAAGAAATACAATGGTTTACCAAGGCGTAAAGGAACCGCAATGAACTGGTCTTTTCGGGCTTCGAAGGTACTCACGCTCCCGTTATCCATCAGGAGTATCCAAGTTTTAGGTGTAGCCGTTGCTTGCGCGATCGGAGGTTTTGCCTCATGCGAAGCGCAGGAAAACCGATCGATTGCCGATCATCCAGCGATTCGAACCGCTGGATTTATCTACGAGTCGGCGCCATTTCCCAGTTGCCATGCTTCCACGATCGAAGAGACCCCCTCTGGGCTCATCAGCGCGTGGTTTGGTGGGACCCATGAAAAGCACCCTGACGTCGGGATATGGGTGTCGATGTTTCGCAGCGGCAAATGGACCGAGCCAGTCGAGGTGGTCGATGGTCAAGGGGCCGGCCCAAACGGTACTGAGCTTCCGACCTGGAACCCGGTCTTATTCCAGCCAAAAAAGAGTTCGCAAGGAACTTCTGCACCCTTGATTCTGTTCTACAAACTCGGACCGTCCCCTGAAACATGGTGGGGGATGGAAGTCCGCAGTCAAGACCATGGAAAGACATGGTCCAAACCGGCTCGGCTACCCGAGGGTTTCTTGGGTCCAATCAAGAACAAGCCGTTGGAACTTAACAACGGCGATTGGCTTTGTCCTACAAGTACGGAGACCGAGGAAGAGCCCAGCAAATGGCAAGTTTATTTCGAACGTTTTTCGATCGGAAGTCAAAAGTGGACGAAGACCCAGCCTTTAAACGATGGGGTCCAGATACAAGCGATCCAACCAACGCTGTTGGATCTTGGCGGGGGTAAATACAAATCGATCGGTCGCTCCCGCCAGAACAAAATATTCGAAACAATTTCTACCGACAATGGACTCACCTGGGCCCCTTTGAGCTTAGGAAGTCTACCGAATAACAATTCCGGATTGGATGCCCTGACACTCAAAGATGGAAGGCACTTGGTGGTTTACAACCACATCGGTGGTACTCCAGGTCAGTGGGGGGGCAAGCGTACTCCGCTGAACGTGGCTATTTCGAAAGACTCCAGCACATGGGAGTCGTCGGTGGTCCTTGAAAACACGGCGGGCGAGTTTAGTTATCCTGCGGTGATCCAATCAGGCGATGGTCTCATTCATATCACTTACACTTGGAATCGGAAGAAAATAAAACACGTTGTGTTGGATCCTACGAAGCTCTAGATGGAATAAGGTACTGTTTTGAAGATTTTGATCACCGCTTTTGAACCTTATGACCATTGGAGTGAGAACTCCAGTTGGGAAGCTCTTTCGGAGATGCTCAAGGCGTATGGAGTTCCCCAAGGGGTAACGACACGTCGTTATCCGGTTGAATTGGCCGATCTCAAAGCCAGGCTCTACAAGGACCTAGAGCATGGTTTTGATACGGTTTTGCATTTAGGCCAATCGCCGGGGGCTTCGTCGATCCATCTGGAGACCATTGCAGTCAATATAGCGGGAGTGACCTACAACGAAGGCCGATTATGGGGGCCGCTGGTTGAGGGAGGTCCAACGGCGTATCAGACTACGCTGCCGCTGGACAGTATTCGGCGGGAACTCCTCGAGGAGCGAATCCCAGCGTCGATCACGTATCACGCTGGGACTTATCTTTGCAACGCCGTGTTCTATTTGACACAGCATTGGCATCATGTCAGGCAGAGACCTTGCCAAGTCGGATTTACGCATTTTCCTCTGATGACTCAGCAAGTAGTCGAGCATGGTCGCGAGATGCCTTCGTTGACCAAACAGGAATTGGCAAAGGCGATAGCGATCCAGTTGAACGTGATCCGCAATAACGCATCATCGCATGCGACAGTGATCGCCTAGGCTACTGGGCCAGAAATATTCGAAGGCGCGGGCATCCAATTCAAGGCGGTTTACCCAGCCATAAAAGGCTCCAGTGGTCTTGCGCGATGTAAAATTAGCCAGTCGGCGTTTTCGCTTAGTGCTTCGCAACCAACTTGGTAGAGGATATCCTGTGCTTCGGCGACTAACCGTTGTCTTGTCCAATCTCGCTTATGAAGAAAATCAGGGCTACCTAGCTCGTTCAAAATCAAATCAAGCCTTCGATCTGCTGATTTGTAGAGCGCACGCATAGAGCAATAGTTACGATACTCTTCGGAATAAAAACGTCGTTCCTGCCATGCCAGCACAAGGGCACCAGAGAGCAAACAAGCTCCGGTGTTGATAATCCACCAATTCGCACGATCAGGGAAACTATCCCCAAGTTTGGGCAAGTGGTACGACATTTCGAATGCTAGGGAGCCAACAAAAAGTGCAACGCCAGCCAATTGCCAATAATGAACAAGCCTTGAAATGAGTTTTCTTCCAAAATGGGGTTCCGCAACTGGTTCTTCATGTTCGCCGAAATGGTGATCGACCATATAAAGGGTCTTTTTAAGCCACCTTGGAACGAATGGTTCAAGCCATTTGATCGAGTGAATAGCAAGTTCGAGTCCAAATACAAGAAGGATCGCCAAGCCGAACGAGGAAGTCACAAGAGCGAACTTAGTTAGCCACCAGTGGTTTTGGTCCAGCCAATTTGCGAATGGGATGTTGACTTGGTTCACGAGCATCAGTGGTAATTGCAATAGCCCTGCCCAGGCTAAACCCCAGCACATGATATGAGTAAGATGGAGCTTGTGTGACAATCCCTCGCACTTTCTTGTTGCGTTACCGATCTGTCCACCAATCCACTTCTTTCGGATATAACCAAGCAGTATGTTTTGCTGAGGATTGCTCAGATTTTCGAAGAATACCGGCCATCGCTCCAGGGGGAAGGAGACTTCGGATGCAACGTAGCGTATCCAGTTGAGTTCATCTTTTTGTCGTTGCATGTAATCATGGGCAACGGATCGATTGAGCCCTGCGGCGGACCAGTAAATCTGGACACGCAAAGCCTCAGCAAGCGCACGGTAGTCGTAGCGTTTCTCTTCGATGCGTGCTCTGTTGTAGAGGATAAACCACAATCCGGAGATGGTTAAAGTCAGAATGGTTCCCCCCAAAAGCCCCGCTCGAATCCAAGCTTCTTTCGAATCGGAACCTGCTGCTAGATAGTTCACTAATAATAACGATGAGTTTTCCATACTCCATGAAATAGGATGGTTGTGATCAGTAGGCGCAGCGCGATGCCAGTGTTCAAACATACCAAGGCATGACGCGGCTAAGAAAACTAGAATTATCAGTGATAATAAGACTCTGAATCGCTTCGGTTCATAGACTTTATTTGCTAGGTCCCCGGAGCATCTCCTGACCTTTGCGGCTTGGGCTAAAGACCTCAGTTCCTGCCAAGCTGATCCGAGTATTGATATAAGCTTTTCACGCCTGTGTGTGAGTCCATCGCCTTCTGAGTTTGGAACCAACATGTCGATTAACTCGGATTCGCCGTCAGAACCATTGCACATTGAATTCCATTTGAGCTTAGTCTCCTTGTTGAATGTCTCCTGGAGATCGAGGATGCGACGAAACACAAAGTCGCCACTGGCCTGCCAAAGGGCGTTTTTTTGTCCCTCGCTTAAGTGTTCGTGTTGTGGTTCTAAGTCGTACGGATGCAGAAAACTCCAGACTTCGGGAGAAGGAATCAGGGATATTTGATTCTTATCCAAAGACGATGAAGCGGTGCGTTTTTTTCGCTTGATCCCGAGTCGCAATACCGGACCATTGTCCGCCCAGGAGAAGTTGTTCGATGTTGCAAGAAGTTCCCAGGATAATCCTCGACGCTTAGACTCTACGATCGCCCATGTTCCGGGCTCGAAGGGACTCAAAGGTTTTCGAAATCCATCCTCGAATTGACCTTGATGGTCCAGTTCGTGGTCGTAAATCGCCAAGAGTAAGTGGCTTAAAGATGCGATGTATTCTCCGGCGGCGCGGTAGCGAAGGTAACGCCTGGGTTTCAGCTCATCCCCAATATTGATTGTGGATTCTAAATCTGCCTCAGGACTCAGAGTCACTCCGACTGCATTTTGTGCTCGGCAGACGGGGTTCGTGTTCGAGCAAACGGGTGTCTCCTGAGGCCTAGTTTGAATCGGCTCCCAGTCTCCATCGATTTTTACACAGAATAAGTCTCTTTGTTCGTCCCATCCATCCTGGGTCCTGAGTCTCTGAAGTAGGCTGCGCAATCTAACCTTGTCTTCTTCCTTCCTATACGAGGAGCAACGATCGAGAATCTCGATGGGAAAGGGTAACGGAACTCTGACAAAAACACTGCGATCAGGATTGAGTTTCCGATAGTCGAGAAATACTTCAGCGACGATCGTGTCGATACCAGGCGAGATGGAACTCAGCAAAACAACCGGCGTGTGCTCGATATTCAGCGGCTTCCAGCATGTTTTGAACTCTTCGAGCTTGCCCGAAAGAAACTCACATTTGTTCTTCAGCCCCGGATCCTTAGCGTTTGTGCACAGACCCATGGTTGCCGACGGGCCTTCTAACTCAGACAGTCGTCGGGAGGGCATTCCTAAAGGAGACTGGGTTTCCTTTCCGAAGACCCAATCGAGGAAATGCCAAACTCGTAGATAGATCTTTTGGATCTCTGGGGCAAATTCCTTAGGATCCACGACTCGCGCGTCGTAACCATCGGGATCGGTGTTGCCGGAAACTCCAACGATCAGTGTTGCAAAGGGTGCATGAAGATTCACTGCCGAATCGCCTTGGGTGAACGATGGTGGTTGCGTCATAGGGTCGTCCTAAGTTGTCGAGTACTCGAGCGTTGCTAATCACCGCGAAACCGTGGTAAGCTTACGGGCTCCTGGGTTTCGGGGTTGGCAACTCCATCAAGACTCTCTTCGTATCTGGATGGGTGATTCCTGCGTCTTTAAGCCTCTCAAAGTCGTCGACGATAAATGAGCCAAATGAATCTCCATCGTCATCTTTTTCCCAATGCTCACGATAGATTTCGATCGCTTCGTTGTACCTTCCACGATAAAGAAAAGAATTGGCGAGATTACCGAGTCCATAGAGATAATCGGGATCAATCTCCAGTACCTTCCTTGCCCAAGCTTCAGACTCGTCCCAACGCTTAAGAAACAACGCTTTGAACGAAGCTGTATTGAATCTCCGCATCAATTGCCGATCACTTTCTTTTTTATTAAAAATCTCGTCATCATATCCAGATAGTTGCTGATGGAGATCGATAAGTTTCACACGCTG
>JAGWZB010000258.1 GCA_018969045.1 Planctomycetota bacterium
GGGGGAGGCGGCGCATGGATATTCGGGGATATCGCTGGAGTCAACCGAATCCTTGCGAACCTCTACTACAAGCCTGCTGACGGTTACTCGTCGACTGAGGGTATTCGAATCAATGGTCGTGCATTCCTTTACACGAGCATCGGAGTCAATTATGGCAATGTCGGTGATTCGATGCTTGTGAAGGTAATTAAGCCACTAAGCGATTTCTACCCTGATGCGGTGGATGACTATTTCACATCCGTCAGCAAAAGCCAACCCACGACACTGGATATCTTGGCCAACGATCGGTTCAAGGGTTTTGCAACAAGGCAAGATGAACTGAGAGTGGATATTACGCCCTGGGAGCATTCCGATGCAACGATTACATGGGACCCAGTCCGTCGTAAGGTTACTTATGAGCCAGGATTTATTGGTGCCTACGGCCTAAGGCCGGGTGATCAATTCGCTTACACCATTCGAACTCCTGATGGACAGGCAACCCAAGGGATCGTGACGGTCATCCATGAGGGGGCTATGTAATACCCGGCTGCAAAGTAGATCTTTGGGGCCTTCTGTTTAAGTGGACGCCTCATTGGATCGTTCCGAGTAAACGATCTGCCCCTCAACTGGTGTCACCATAGAGAGAATGGGACGGTCCTGCGTAAGACTCGCTTTAACCCAGCCTTGGGCAACCATCGACTCCAAACATTGCAGCGAGTTGGAAAGCACTGAGCCCTGATCCTGTGGTCCGACAGAACCTTCCATAATCAGCCGCTTCAAAACGGGAATGATCAAATCAATAAAGCGACTCGATTCGAGCGCCTTGAACATCAGTCCATAAGTTCCTGTCAGAGGCAGTCGGTATCCGTTTCGCACCAGCACCTGCACTTCTTGCACCTGTCCTTGGGTAGGGTATGCCATCGATTCTCTAACAGCATCCTGCACCATCAAATCGAATGTGTTCATGCCATCAATCTCAAACACAACTTCGTCCGAGCGAGTATGAGAAAAGCGTTTCTGCACTGACTTGATACCCGTTAGACCCAACCCGCCGATTGCGAATTGACCTGGAATGTCTTCGACCCCTCCATGACTAAGCCATCGAAAGGCATCCTGTGGTTGGAACGTTAATCCCGACTGCGCTGCGATCGCGGAGCAGTTTTCGAGGATATCTGTGAAGAGCCCATTTGCCGAATACCAATACTCTGCAAACTTAATGTGTTGCCGGATCCTACGAGTTTGAGTTTGATGGTATTGATCTTTTAGCCACTTTCGGTCCTTTTCGCCCCGAATAAGATCGAGGATGGTATAGGCTAAGTGTTGGGCACCGGTTTGAGTTAGAGTCAAACCAGCAGCAAGGATTGGGTCGGCAAAGCCAAGACTTTCACCGACGAGAAACCAATTCTCTCCATAAGCTTCCTTGGCCACATAGGACCAATCCGAGGCTGAGGACAAGCAGCCAGTAGATCTGGCAGATTCAAGCATCTTTCCAATCGTCGGTGCTTGACCGATCGCACTGGCATAGAGTTCTTGAGGTCTTTGCCCACTGCGTTTGTAGTACTCTGCGTTACAAACCAAACCAACACTGGTGCGATCATCGGAAAGCGCTATGTACCATACCCAACCAAACGGGACGCTGCGAATGAGCACGCGAATGGTCTTGTTCTCTAAAAGCTGTGTGTTAAGTCCAGGGGAAGTCCAATAGTCCCAAAACGCGACATTTCTGAGCAAGCTAGGGGCCTCTACGGGGATCCCGAGCTGCTTTCTCAAGACCGCCGCGTTGCCAGAGGCATCGACATAGTATCTGGCTTGGACCAACGATTGATCGTTCAACGTCAGAGATCGAATTGGTTTGCCTGGTTTGGTTGCATCTAATTCGATCCCTACGACACTGGCTGGTTGCTGGAGCCTAGTGCCCAAAGAGCATGCATGATCAAGAAGTATTTGATCGTACTTGGATCGATCGACCTGGAAAGCGACGCGTTGTCGCCAACCGGTGTAGGTTCCTGGGCGATCCAAGGAACCTACTTCCGCATTTGGTATGAAGCCAAATATCCACGGTTCAGAGTTTTTGCCCCAAGTGTAACTTGCCCCTATCTTGATTGGAAATTGCGCAGCCTCGACCTTGTCCCAAGCTCCCATTTCGTGAAGCACCTTGGAAACAGCAGGCAACTGGCTCTCTCCGACATGGTCTCGAGGGAACACCTCTTTTTCGATCACCAAAACATCGAGTTCAGGCATGTAAAGCTTCAGCAGCGAAGCGACCGTAGATCCGCCTGGACCGCCTCCTACAATAGCGACATCGCATTTGGGCATGATGGAAGTCCTAACGATTCTAATGGGGTGTCATTCTTAGCCAGATCAGGCCCAGCAATAGCCCTGGGCCAAAAAGGATTGCAAGGGTTGTGGTACCGATCAGGATATTCGAAACGGAAAAACCACCTTCGACTTTGCCGATGGTTGTAAATTCTTCAAAGATCGAGACGATGGAAGTCAACCAAAGCACCAAAAATCCATAGTAAATCCATGGGGAAACCGACGGTTCGAAAAAATGAAGAACCCCCCCCAAGATGCTGATAACCGGCAAAACCAAAGCAAAATACCATCCTAGATAACCGGGGATTTCCTTTCTCTGTTCTGGATCCATAAGGGTCGAAATGCAGAAAGTTGAAAGTCCGATCGCGTATACTACCAGCAGGAATAGCATCGCCAAGATTCTCCCCTAAAAACATCCCTTCAAGCCCATGAGTGAAACCGAGCCAGAGCCTTCGCAAACTAGTTTACCCGAGACGGGGCTTGAAGTCACTCGATCGGAATTGCTTAGGAAAAGAAACGACGAAGTTCTATCGACATGGGCACTTGATGGAATCGAGTCCATCGGAGTTAGTTCAAAGCTCAACCCATTTTCGGTCGGCCTGATCGGGTCTGCTTGCGCGATTTTGTACTTGCGTTGGGCCTTGGGACTCGGGACGATCCTTGCCGGTCTACTTTATATCTTTGTAGGCGCGATGGGGTTCATTGGATTGCTGATGATCCGCTCGCCCGTGATCCGATTCGAGTATCAAGATCAAGGTCGCGTGGAAATCCCTTGCGAAGAGTCTGCAGAGGATGTTCGCCAGTTTGTCGCTTGGATTGAACGTCACCATGAAGAAACTTAAGAAAGGTGTCACCCCAGGGCCCTTTATCGAAACAGTGCTCTTTGAGCGTACGCGAATCGACGACCACGAGCACTATGCATTCAGTTTGCCCGCGATCAAGTCTTTGAGCAAATTGGATTTGCATCCTAAGGTGACTTTCTTTGTCGGCGAAAACGGATCTGGAAAATCGACGATGCTCGAAGCGATCGCCATAGCCAACGGGCTCAATGCAGAAGGAGGGAGTCGCAATATGGTCTTTGCGACCAGAGAAAGTCACTCGCAATTGCATAAGATTCTGCGTCTTCGAAGATACCATGCGTTGATCCCAGACGCTTGGTTCATGCGAGCCGAAAGCCTCTTCAATGTCGCGACCGAAATTGAAAATCTAGGGGTGCAAGGAAGCTATGGCGACCGCTCTTTGCACGAACAGTCTCATGGTGAAGCGTTCATGTCGTTGGTGGAAAATCGATTTTCCCAAGGACTGTATTTCTTGGACGAGCCAGAAGCTGCACTATCCCCTCAGCGTCAATTGGAGTTCTTGGTCGTCATGCACCGCTTGCTCAAAAAAGACTCACAATTGGTGATCGCAACCCACTCTCCTATCATCATGAGCTATCCCGATGCGCTGATTTATTCGTTTGGAGAGCATGGTGTAAAACCGACTCTGTACAAGGAAACCGAGCACTATCGCGTGACTCGTAGTTTCCTGGAATCCCCTGAACGGATGCTAGCTCATTTGTTGCATTGAAAAAGAGCTCCCGTCATTCTTCTGCCGTGTACAAGAACTTGACTTAGAGTAGTCCCATATCGTGATGACTCGATCCAAAACTACCTGCGTCAATGTTGTGCTTGTGAAGTAACTCTAGATACAGATTGCACAAAGGTGTTTGAGGCTCCAGTACCCGGTAGCCTTGATGGCGATACCCTCCTCCTGCTACCAGCATCGGCAATCGATCGCATGTATGATCCGACGAGTTACCAAAGTTGCTCCCAAAAACCACCGTTGTATGGTCGAGCAAGCTACCGTCTTGCTCGTCAATCTGATCCAAATCCCAGAGGAATTGGTCGAAATGCTTCAAGATATCTCTCTCAACGCAACTCAGGCTTGATAGCACTTCTGGGTTACCTCCGTGGTGCGATAATGTGTGCCATCCACCTGTGGCACCTGGCACTTTGATCGCTCCATAAATCCAATCCATCGATAGGGTGATCACCCGTGTGGAATCGGTTCGAAAAGCCAATTTCGTCAGTTCGAGCAGGTTTCGGATTTTTGCCGAAAACTCGAATTCCTTGTCATTGCTCAGCGTATTGGCTACCAGCGGTTTTTTGGTGTTAAGCCAAAATTTCTCACGATTCACTTGCAGTTCCAGTTCGCGAATGACTTTCGCATAGGTCTCAAGTTTATCGGCTTCGTTGGGCTTGGTCTGAAGGGTATCTAGATCCCGTTTTAACGCATCAAGCACCAGTGTGTCGTTTGCCAATTGCTCCTGCTTGGCCTGTAAATCCTCGGAGCCAAAGAGCATCTCAAAGATCTGCTCTTCGTTGTGCATTGGTGGTATCGCAACGCCACGATCGTTCCAACTACAACCCCATCCACGGTCGTAGATGCTGAAACTCAAGGATGGGAATCGCGTCTGATCACCCATTGCTTTTGCAAGCACTTGATCCAGGGAGATTCCGTTGACAAAGTTCGAAGCTTCCGGATTGGGTTTCCCTGTTAAAAAGGATTTTTCGGAATCATGATTGCTTGTCTCCATGCCGGGATGGAACAGATTGTCAAAGACGGACAATTTGTCGAGCAAGCGCAGGGGCGCAAGATACGTCGAAGTCGTTAGATCATCGAGAGTTTTTGGAAAAAAATAAGGGGCATGAAATCCAAGCGAGTTGCATATAAAGAGGACACGCCGTGGAGGCTTGGAGGGGTTCTCTTGCATTGCCAAGAGTCCATCTTGCTGCGACAAGGACTTGATCGCAAGTGGCAAGGCGACACCCAGTTTCAGTAGTTGTCGTCTACAGATCTGGCTATTCATGGCTGGGTTCCTAGGATCGAGTAAATCAGAATGTTAGCGACAAGGTCTTTCAGTCGGCAGTTTTCCGCAGGCTCATCGATCAACTTGTAAAGTGCTAGACGCTGAGTCAGCGTCGGTTCATAACCATTGGCATACTCGAAAAACTTCCTTGCGAAATTGTAGGCGAACTTTTTAGGATCTGACGCAAGAACCTTTTTCAGACCAACGATATCCTTGAAGGGATCATCGTCGATCTGCCCCGATGCGTCGACGATGGACGTCTCGCGAAACTGCCCTCCGAGCTTGTAGGAAAAGGTCCCTTGATGAGGGATTTCCGTCCGATACTTCGTTCGCCATTGCCCTGTAGCATCGAAATTTTCCAATGCAAAACCATACGGATCGATGCTCTTATGACAAGCATAACAACTGTCGCTGCTTTTGTGCTCCTGGATTTGCTCTTTAAGCGTCATCGCTTTGTGTTCATTAGGTTCTATCGCTTTGACGTTTGGCGGTGGGGGGGAGAGGGTATTGCCAACGATGTTCTTTGAGATCCAAGCACCCCGTAGAATCGGAGAAGTTTGGAAACCATCGGAGGTTACTTTAAGAACACTTCCCATGGTTAGCAGACCACCTCGAGGACTGCTCGAGGGTAGCTTGACGGCTCTAAGTTCCTGACCGACGATTCCGTCGATGCCGTAGTGTTCAGCCAACCGTTGATTGAGGAATGAGAAATCCGAATCGATCAATCGACTGACTTCAAGATTCTCTCGGATCGCGTGGGCCAAATACTCCTGTGTCTCTTTGGGAAGGTAGTGGTTCAGCAAATCGTTGTATTCGGGATACAGTTTCAAGGAAGGTGAAACTTTGTTAAAGCCTCTCAGGTTGAGCCATTGATCGCAAAACGCGTGGATCATGCGATTGGCGCGCGGGTCATTGAGCATGCGGTCGATTTGCATTCGGATTGTTTCGGAGTCTAAACGATCGCTTTTAGCAAGATGGAGCAATGGATCGTCGGGTACGGATAACCACAAGGTACGGGCAAGTTCGGTTGCGACGTCATAGGAGCGATTGCTCTGAATACCCGGAGCCAGCAAGAATCGATGAGAGCATACGATCGATTTAAATGCAGCGCGAGCAGAGCCGATAAATCCGGCTTGCTTTCTCCACGCTTCGATACCCACTTGGTAGTAAGGTTCTAGCTCTGTATCCGATACATCGCTGCCAAATGCGCGTTGAGCGAAACTGCGAATCACGCGTTTCAAATCGTCCAGTGAATCGGAATCGATCGTTATACGGATTGGAGAGTCGTTTGACTGGTTTTTGATTGCAGAGGGATCGAGAATCACATCCAAACCTCCGATCGATGCCAGTGATTTGCCATCGAGAGCCACAGCGTCGGTGACAAGAAATCGAATGAAGCGATGATCGCGGCTAGTCCCAAAGTAAATTTCTTGCTCGGCAGCATGCATGACTTCAAGCGATCCTCGAGCGACCGGGTCGCTCCATGACTTGGCGTCATCCGAAACGGATACTTCATACGCTTTGACTTGACCGTTCCCGTTGCCGCCAGTCCAGGTCGAGTAAGACAAACCTGCTATTGGATATCGATTCGGATTCTCGATGACGACGTAATGCGGGGGATTGGCCACATCGGGTGTGAATCGTGTGTGCCAAAACGTTTTGCTCGAGCGATCGAGCATTTTTTCCATTTCCATACCAAGCTGGAAGCTGCTGACTGTGACATTGCCGCCGATTTGTTCCAATCGGGTCGATTCGGATCGAACTTCATGGATTGGACGTGGAGGAACATTGAGCGAGAGATCAGAAAAGTTTCGTTGGATCGAATCAGGAGGCCAATGACTGAGCAGCGGACCTTGGACTTTCAATTGCTCGATGTAGGCACCTTGATTCGTGGATTGTTGCCTCCAGGTATGCTTAGAATAGCAATGAACCGATAC
>JAGWZB010000259.1 GCA_018969045.1 Planctomycetota bacterium
AGGGGTGAAAAGACGCGACCGATTGCCTATGAGCCCCCTCTAGAGGGTGGGATCCTGAGCGAATTTTCACTTCGGCCCCAAGAAAACAAATGCAAGCATTCCTGCGACCTTATACCCAGGGACTGTCCCCGGTGCACCAGCAGTGGGGACAGTCCCCGGAGAGTGACTAATTTGGCGTGGAGACTGTCCCCGGGCTTTTCGTTCCCAAAAGGTGGCATCGCAAGACGCCACCTTTTTTCTCAAAATGCCAATATGCTCCCAGAGGTCTAGCTACTCTTCGTTGAATGCAAGTGCTTGAATTGTCTCGACAAACTCTAGCAGCTTACGTTTTGACCAACAATAATGGAGCTAGAGTCGTAAATCGATGCGTGGAAGGGATCGTAGCTTACATTTCCTATTCCCCTTACTACCTATTCCATTGGTGCTTTAATGACCACCCCCGTCCTAAGTTGCATGGCAATACCATCTGCTAAAAGCCTGTCTTTCGTATGCCAAACGCTGCTAAGTTCAACTCTCCTGGCATGCTTGATTTGCTCCCCTGGGCTGGGGCAAGATCCAAAAATCACACCCTCGGTAGCTTCGACGATCGACTTGCATTTCGCCTCTGAATCGATTGATACTTGGCACGGTTTCAAACGCCATAAATTCACGTTCGATGGCGCAGAAGCTTGGGTAGTCGAACCCTCCAACCCTCGAGGTGATGGTCACTTCAGTTGGTGCATGATGTTCCCTGATGCATTCACCGATCGATGCGCAGTTCCAATGCTCCTTGGCCGGGGCTACTACCACGTATTCCTTTCAGTTGGCAACAGCTTCGGTGCCCCCAAAGCAATCGGGAAACTCGATGCTTTTCACACGATGCTCATCGAAAGGGGATTTCATCGACAAGCGGTGCTGATCGGGATCAGCCGAGGCGGGCTTTATGCTCACCGATACGCTGCAACCCATCCAAATCGTGTCAGCGTTATCTACGACGATGCCGCCGTTCTTGACTATCACAGTTGGCCTGGTGGTAAAGGCAAGGGCAAAGGAAGTCCAGGTGATTGGCAAGAGCTTAAACACTGGTATGGCTTCGAATCGGACCTGCAAGCTGAAGAATATCCACTCACTCCATTGAAAACACTCGATGCTTTAGCCAAACACAAAATTGCGATCGTTGCAGTGGTGGGCGATGTCGATGACGTTGTTCCAGCCGAAGAAAACACTACCCTAGCAGAAAAAATCTACAAAGAACTCGGTGGCGTCTTCGAAGTCATCCACAAACCGACGGTCGGTCATCATCCGCACGGACTCGATGACCCCAGTCCTATCGTCGAATTCATCGAACGTCACACTGCCAACGCGAAATAGTCCAACAAGCTCATCAGGGCAACTGGATTTTCAGAACCCCAGCCTTCTCGATTTGAGCTTGGGCCTCTACTCCTGATATCGATAGCTCATCGGGTCGATCGCGTCCTAATCCGATGGTGTATTTGCCTAGTCCAAAAACGCCAGGTTGAAACTCTCGAGTACCAAGCCTTGTTGCAAACAATAGTTCCCCCGTTGAGTCCTCGCGTGCCGAAACGACGGGATATTCCTGTGAATCAATCACAAGCTTAGGTAGCCAAGCAGAAACCTTGCGCTCATCATTGTCGCTTGAGGATATCGTCAGCAGCCATCTGGGATACTGCTGAATTTGACCGGCTTCTTGATCGCTAAACCGAGGCCAGCACTCGAAAGTGATTTTCTGTGTTGATTTGCTGAATCGGACAATCCCGTACCCATCACCGCGTTGCTTCTGGTCGGCAATGTTCTTTGGGTTTGCGTAAGCCAGCATGCGAATAGGGTTTCCAAGTCCATCGCGATAGTAGCCGGTCCACGGGAGAGGAATATCTGCTCGAGCGTTCTGACCTGCCTTCTCGTCCAATGGATGCCACCACCTGCCATAGATCGTATTGATCAAAGCTGGGCTGGTGAATCCAAAGGGTCCGTCACCAGGACTGTCGATCCCGTGCTTGACTACAACTGCCAAATGCTTCCCCCCACAGATTGGGGTGACCCACATCATGGTCATCAGGAATCGTAACCGTTGGCCGGTCCTTGATCAACTCGCGAAACTGCAATCCGAACTCGATCCATCCTGCCGTGTGCTCGGTGTGTCGATAGGTTTGGTCACCTGCAAAAAAAGCAAGTCTGGATTCTGTTTTAGCAGCTGCTCGAGGATCTCTGGTCGCATACCAGTAGTGCGACTGGAATTGCAAGACATACTGGCTACAACAATCGACTCTTGGTCGATTGGATTGCGACAAAAGGTTCCTTCAGAGCTTGCGTGTGCCCCATGCAGGATACGATAACGGACTTGCTGTGATGCGTCCCAGGGTTGAATCCGAAACTGAACATCCCAACCGGGATAGTTCACAGGTTTGCGAGACAATTGCACCCACTTATTTCCCCGCAGAATTTCCAATCGAACCTCTCGCGTTTCCTCGGGCATCAGCGGAAACAATTGCGCCGAAACCGAAAGGATGTCTTGGTCGATCGTGTAAAGCGCAAATGCGATCGTCTGATCCCGAGGAACATCCAAACTCGGGGGTGGATTTTGCCCTTTGGATCTTTTGGTCCACCACTTCCCAGTCGCTAACGAATCGAGATTTGGATATTCCGTTCCAAATGGCGATTCCGGTTCACTCGATGCAGAACGTCTGGAGATTGGATCCGTAGTAAGTCCTTGGAATTGAGAGTTGTTGGCGAGTTCTTCGACAAACGCATCCTCTCCTTCGAGGCGGTAGTCGATACCTCGATCGGTTAGCTCTTGAAGCGCATCGCGGATCAACGCGAGGGTCTTGGGATAAAGCTGCTGGCCTGGCTGAGGTGCTTCGGGATGCCAATCGTACGCGATGGTGGTCCCCCCAACGGCTGATTTAATGATGGCGATCGGGAACTCCACATGCTTGGTTACTTCATCGGCAAAGGATATTTCTGGCCCAAAGGCTTCAAGCGCCCGCAGGGGCACCCAGCCATTGGATGCCTGGTCACCATTTCCAAGCCGGTATGCAAAGAGAACATCCTCTCGCAAGGTCGCGACGTTGCGGTATGCGGGGAATTCATGGATCTGTTCTGCTTTAGCATCAGCCCCTAGCATATTGGACTGACCTGCGAAGATAAAAACCCGCGTTGGCTCTGCGGCTCTAAGCCAACTTGTTAGCATCACAAAGACGATCGCCAGGGTGACGACCGAACCACCGAGCACACCGTTGACAAAGTCACCCACAAGATTCTTTAGGACCTCGGAGAGCGATTGTTTGGGACTGTAGTGAAAAACGTTGTCGATTTTTTTGCGAGTCAAAAGCCCCTTCTTTGTCATGCGTTCCATCATGGTCAGCATCTCTCTCCTTACGGTTTTCATGAAGCGATGCCGACGAAGGATTAGTCCTTTGAGACGGTCTTTTCGTCCGTTGGCGTTGGCTGTTTGGTTCTTTGCGATTGGATCCAAGCCGTCGCGCTGAAGATGGCTAAGGCGAGCCAGACGCACAGAAAGCCTAGCAATCGCCGACGATCGATCGGCTCTTGATCAAGTAATGCACCGATTCCGAACTGAATCGTCGGCCCGATGTACTGCAACATCCCCATAGCTACCAGTGGAACTTTCTTGGATGCCGAAGCAAACAGCAACAGTGGGATCGTTGTGATCGGTCCTCCTAAGGCCAGGAGTCCCAGAGTGCCGGCTGTGTAGCTTTGTGTCTGATTCGCCCAAGCGTTCGCAAGATACAGAAGTGCCACCGGGGCCAAGATCGCAGTTTCGAGCCCCAGGCCGGCGACTGCCGAGAGCTTGGTTTGCTTCTTGACCAAACCGTACAAGGCAAACGAGGCGGCCAGAGCGACAGAGACCCAGATCCGTCGACTCTCGAATGTGCTTAAAAGCAATCCGACCGCAGCGATCGCAACGGCTAGCCACTGGAGTCGGCTGAGTTTCTCCCGAAAGACCAGAACGCCCAAGACGACACTAAAGAGAGGGTTCATGAAATATCCCAGGCTCGCATCGATCACAGCTTGGTTGAGAACCGCCCAAATAAATACCAACCAGTTGATACTAATTAGCACTGCGGCAACTCCCGCGAGCATTAGTCTCTTGCGATCCGATAACGCTTGGCGGATTTCACTCCATTGTGAAAGCAAGCTCATGCATAGCACAAGGGTCAACACAGACCAGATGATCCGGTGGCCGATAATCTCCACCGGATCCGTGACATGTTTGAGCAACCTCCAGTACAGAGGAAAAATACCCCAGAGGACAAATGCTGCTAGGGCTTGAAAATAGTACAAGCTATTTCCCCATCTGATCTGCAAGATGTCCTGCGTTGTAGATCTTTCGCATGGCTTCTAAGACACCTGCGATGTGGACCGACACCGATCTCGCTTGCTTGTCTGAATAATAAAAGTCGCCGGGCAAGCTTTCGATGTTTCCATCGAAGATTATCCCAACCATGGCACCGTCTCGGGATACCACAGGGGATCCCGAGTTGCCGCCGATGATGTCACAGGTGGAAACGAAGTTGAAGGGGATATCGGGATTGAGTTTTTCTTTGGCAGCATGCCAACTCTTGGGCAAGACCCATGGGTCTTTTTGCAGGTGCACTTTCTCGTGTTCAAATGCGCCACCGAGTTTGGTATGGGATGGGATTTGTTTGCCTTTGCTCTCGTAACCTGAAACGGCACCGTAGGAGAGTCGCAGGGTGAAGGTTGCATCGGGATAGACCGAGTCTCCCCCGACAGCAAACTTGGCCTCGGTAACTTTGGCGTATGCTTGACGTTCCTGTTCGTCGATCGCTTCGGTGGCTTCACGGATTTTGCGGTATTCGGGTTCGATATCGCGGATCAGCGCGACCAGTGGATCGGTGGAATTTTTGATTCCATCAAGGCCTTTTTGGGCGAGTTCCTTGCGGGCTTGGGCGCTGGCTAGCTTGGTACCTGCGATGATTTCAGCAGCCCTATTTCTGGGGCTTTTTCCTGCTAGTGCTGTTTTGACCAACGGATCGTTTCCACCTCGGTCTTCGGCAAGTCGTGAGAGTTCGTCTGCAAGGAGTGTTCGTTCGAGATCCTCGTACACGGGGACTTCGGAGAAGAGTTCTTGTTCCAGGGATTGCCTTGCACTGTCTCGGAATTCTCGCAAGCGTTGAGCGCTTGGCTTTGCGTCTTCGCTGGCCATCAAAACGATTTTCTCGGCAAAGCCGGCCAATTGAGTGCGAAGCGAGGCGGGCTTGAGGAGCATCTCACGACGTTTGTTTTGCAAGTCGCGGATGGTATCCCAGGCTCCTACGAGGTTAGCAAGTTTGGGGTCTGCCTTGAGGGTGTTGAAGATATCTTGTTCGTTTTTGCGTTTGGATTCGATGAACAAGGGGTCTTGGATGCCGGCGAGCATTCCGGTGTACGCTTTGCGAGAATTTTGCACACCGAACAAATCGTCTCGACCGCGTCGGGTTTGCTCGGGGCCTTCGAGGCCGTATTGCTGAAGTGCGATTTCTTTTCGTCGCAGTAGATTCAAAGTTCGAGGTAGTGCAGTATCCCTTTGGAATTCCACGGCGTCGGAAGTCAGGATGCGTCGGGTGCGTCCAGGGTTCCCGGATACGAAAACCAGATCACCGTCTTTGGCTCCGTTGGGATCCATTTTCAGATAGTGATCGATCTTGGCTGGTTTGCCATCTTCGTAGACTCGGAACAAGGTCACGTCGAGGCAATAGCGGGGGTATTCGAAGTTATCTGCATCGCCTCCGAAGAAGGCCGAGGCGGCTTCGGGTGCCCAGACCAGGCGCACATCGGTGTACTTTTTGTATCGATACAGATGGTAACGGCCGCCCCCGTAGAGAGTCACGACATCGCTTCGTAACCCGGTCTTGTCGAGCGAATCTTTTTCGATTTGGGCCATGGCTGCTTGGCGAGCTTTGAATGCATCGGCAGGGGGCATATCGGGCTTGATCGCTTCGTTGACTTTCGCCGTCACATCTTCGATGCTGATGAGTTGGTTGAGTTCTAGATCGGTCGCGGGGATTTCTTCTTCGAACGTTTTGGCGAGGAACCCGTCTTCGTTGTAATTGTGCTCGGCCGTTGAGAGTTTAAAAAGGGTGTCTGCAGCGACGTGATGGTTGGTAAGAACCAATCCATTGGAAGACACGAAGGAAGCCGATCCACCGGAGTTGAATCGAACACTAGATAGCATCACATGATCGACCCAGGATTGGCTGGGTTCGAATTGGTACTTGGAAGCCAATTGCTTTTTAGGTAGCGCATTAAATAGCCACATACCTTCATCGGCCAGAGTACGATTTGAGGGAGCCATTGGCAGGAGGTTGGAAGCGATCGCAAGTGCGATGGTTAAACGCTTGAGTTTCGAAAGAGACATCGGAGGACCTCTCAGGAAAAAATGAAGGGGGAACGAGCCGGGTAGACCATGAGGCTCAAAAATCACCGTGGATGAAAACACCTGAGGATTACTGTAGCGAACAATCCTCAGGTGGTCACCCGCTAACGAGCGACCGGGGGCTGAATTGACAGCGGTCAATTATTTTGCAGGGGAATCAGCGGAGGTGGTTTCTTTGGGGATTTCGTCGTGGCCGTGATCTTTGGCATTTGGGCTGACCGGGTCGGCTCCAGCGACCACCAATTTAATCTTGTTTTCACCCTCTGGGATCACCTGCATGGTCAATCCGCTGGTGTGGTAGGAAGCATGTTTACGATTGACAACACCCATGGTGCTGGGCCGGTAATTGGGAATATCTTCGATGGGGATGAACTGAACGATCACGACTTTGTGTTCCCCGGCAATCGCTCCATCGTTTGGCCGATAGGTCGTGAGGGTAAAGGTTCCGTCGGTTGCGATCGAGCCGGTGGCCTGGACGGTTTTCCCTACCGCTTTGGTTTCAACCGTTCCGACCTTGACTGGCGTTCCATCCTGGAAAACGACTTGGCCCTGGACCGGATAAGTCTTGAGTTTGTTGGAGTTGCAACCTGCTAAGCATAGGGCAGTGAGAATCACTATCCCGAAGCAAGGCCAACGGCATGCGAAGTAAAAGCAAACTCTGGGGCGATCCATAAGGTTCATTTTT
>JAGWZB010000260.1 GCA_018969045.1 Planctomycetota bacterium
GACAAGCCGATTGGGTTGAGAAACTTGTCGCCAAAGAGGAAGTCGTTTCTATTGAGTCCGAACCCAACGTCTCTGGTACGCGCGTATCGGACACCGATGCTTTGAAAGTCGAACTTAGGCTCGAAAACACGTTGCTTCGAAATCCTCAGTGGATCGCTCCAAGCCAGCAGCCTCAAGCGGAGTCCCTCGAGCCGCTGGTCGATCTTTGGAAGCCAGATGATACGGCCGCTACGGTGATCGGTAAGTTGATCCACCGATGGTTCGAAGAAATCCACATGTGGATCGATGATTTTTCGCCAGACAAGAATCATTTGCTCGAAATCGCTGCCAGTGCGCTGACCAAGGATGAGATGATGCAGTTGCAGTTGGATCAGCAAGCCGTCCGTTTTCTTAAATATTGCGAATCCAAGGAAATCCGCAGCGTCTTTGAGCAAGACAGGTACCGCAGTTGGCACAAGCCCACAACCTTACGACTCGAGGTGAGCAATGAACGACGGTTCTTGATCTCCATCGATGACCAATTGATACGAGGAGTCATCGACCGATGCGTCCTGGGATGGGATCAAGACCGGGTCATTCGGGCCGAGGTGATCGATTACAAGACCGACGCGCGACCTGGAAATGCCGATCTTGCATCATGGGTCAAAGAGCGAGCCGAGCATCACTCGGGGCAACTGCAGATGTACCGCAAGGTGCTGTGCCGACAGTTCTCACTTCATCCTGAAATGGTTCAGGTGACTTTGGTGCTACTGAGCGAGCAGCAAGTGGTTTCCATCTAGTGGAGTTGGGAGTACAGGAGCATGTTGACGCCTATGCGAAAGGCGTCTTCTCGGACGTAGCCTCTGCATTGCAACGAATGCTTGCTCTCCATCGCACAACTCAGATCGTTTGGGGAGAACAAGACGATGATTCGATCGTTCCACACGAGGGCTTCGATCTCTGCTGGTCCCTCTCGCTTGGCTTTGGCCAAATCGACATCCCCGCGTCCTGGATCGATCAAGCTTACGTTCCTCAAGTCGTAGCCACCGGGCCCATCTTTGAGCAGCAGAGGGTGATCTGATGGCAGAAGTTGCCACTTGGTTTCCGGTAGCAATTTGCCGAATTCTTCCCGCATGGATTTGGAGAATTCCTCGGAGCCGCAGATCGCATCGCCGATGATCATACCGCCATTGATGAAGTGATTGCGTAAGCCCTGTTGCTCGTCTTCGGAGAATACGAATTTGGTTCTGCCATGGATGTAAGCCAGGGGGTATTTATCCAGTTCTGGGCTGGTTGCTGCAAGTTTTGGTGTTTTGGGATCGACCATGGCCTTGGTCTCTCTGCGAAAGACTTCGACGAGGTTGCTGAGTGCTTTGGGAGTTTCGTCTCCACCGCCGCTGTGCATGATTTTTGGCAGAGTGAGGGTCCCGCGTTCGAGGACTTGGCGATTCATATCGCTTTGGACAATTTGGACCGCTTCAAGCTTGTCCTTGAGTTCACGACCGGTGGCATAAGCGACGACGTTCAAGCCGACTTTAACAGCATTATCGAGTTCAGCGTTGATGACTTTGGAGTGTTTGGGTTTCGCACCGTAGGGTTTGGAAAGTTCCCAGCGGCATGAGAGGCTGATGGGGCTATAGATGATGCTCGTTTTGCAGCATGCATCGATCCCGTAGAGCCAGAAGCCTTCGGGCAACGCGGCAGGATC
This sequence comes from Planctomycetota bacterium, assembly GCA_018969045.1. Classification (GTDB taxonomy): domain Bacteria; phylum Planctomycetota; class Planctomycetia; order Pirellulales; family Pirellulaceae; genus JBKCUI01. Next base: position 1,688 of record JAGWZB010000260.1, read on the forward strand.
GAGTCTTGCCTCGGCGCTCCAAACAGGGTGGTTGGGAGGAAGTTTCTGAAAGGGTTTGTCAAAAATCATCTCCATTTCGCGACGAAAGGAAACATCGAAGGCTTCGCCGTTGCATCCGTCTTGCGAGCATGCTTCGGCAAAGATAAAGCCACCTTGGTCGACGTAATCTTTCAGGATTCGGCGTTGCTGGGCCGAGAGGGTAAATTCATCGCTCCCGCTGATAAAGAGCACAGGAGTTTCCAACAGATCGGGCAGGGTGGCTCGTTGGAGTTTAAGTGTTTGCCAAGCAAGATCGCGTTTCCAGGCTTGTTCGATGTGGCCCGTCAGGTGCTGGACGCTACGGCGGTGTCTGTTCCAGTCTCGACTGCTCGGATCGGCGGAGTGTTGCAACTGGCCGATAACGACTTGGCGTTTCCCCTTGCTTAAAAACAGCAGAGCCATCGCGCGTGCGGCATGGGGTTGGAGTGCTCCAGAGCCTTGGGTGACCCCCATAAGCCGAGAGTTCTTTGGGCCGACGATCGCTTCGCATCCTTCGCGATACCAATCGTGATCACCGATGAAGCGTTGGCCGGTGAGTCGGCCAACGCGTTCGAGTCCGTACATGTAATACAGGTACCACTCTCCGTAGCCAGGGTTCTGGATCACGGAAAAGTTATTGGCAAGCCAATCCAGGGATTTCTGTGGGTCATAGTCTTGGGCTGCACCTTGGGTGCAACAGCGGATTTGGTCCCCTTGCACTTGGGCATCCTGAGTGAAAGCCGAATCTTCCAAGATCAGCATGGATGCGACTCCGGCGCAGACCATGCTTCCTCGAGCCCGTGGTTCGCCTCGGTATCCCCAAGTTCCCGAAGGACTCATTTTGTCGAGCCAGTACCGACGGCCTTTTTGGATCGCTTGTTGAGGGATCTCAATACCGATGCGACTGGCCTCCCAGAGAGCCAAAACGGCGAATTGAGAATTGGACTCATCGGACGCACCGCGATCTTGGAGATAAGCCCATCCTCCGTCGTCTTGTTGAGCTTGAACCAACCAAGCCACATTTCGCTGGATCAGAGCTAGGTCCCTTCCAGGTTCGGCAGCGCACATGGCCATGATCTGCAAACTCGCTTCATAGACTTGGATCGGGCGTTCTCCACGGATGTAATCCATGGCTCGAGCCACTTCGGGGTCGTTGGGCTTTCGGCCTGCACTCAGCAGAGCCAGGACCACAAGACTTGTCAGGCCTGTTTTCTGGTCTTGGTGACCCTGCCAAGCTCCTACGGGGCCATCTTTGGCGGTCCGGTTCTGAGTGCGTCGGAAATACTGAAGCAGTTCATCGATCGCTTGCTGAACGTCTGCTGGACTGACGGAGCCTTGAGCCACCGCCCATGATGGGCTTGTACCCATGGTCAGTAAGGAAACCAGCCATGTGCAAATCCAGCACAGAGCGGACCGAAATCTACCGGTGTGTAAAGACATGCGTTCTATACCCAGGAATTGGCTCTTCAGAAAGGATGGTATCTAGAAGTATACACTACGGGCTTTTATCGTACATCTTCTATTGTCAGGCCACCGAAGTATCGACGGCCCCGGCAGAGATTGTGTCGGCCCTCGGAGCCTGAAAACCACCTTGGAGACAAGAGCAGCAATCCGCTACTCGATAAGTTTTGACCCGCTGCGATGACGTAGTTGGATCGAAGCGGCTTGCGGTAATTTGCAGACTAATTGGCTGAATCGCTATACTAAACCGCTTCGAGTACGAGTTCGATAAAAACTAGTAGCATACACTCCTAGCCACAATAATTCCTCAAGAGCCAGAAGCTGTTTAGCGAATGTTCGAAGAGCTACTGGCCTAAGCGTACGTGGACGGCCTGATCTCCTGGCACCACAGGATTTGGATAAGGGCTTACCGGAATATCCAATAAGTTGGTTGCTGGGGCCGTTACGCTTGGGACCCCTTGACCGATCGGACTTGCAGCGGGGTTCAACGCGTTAGAAATTCCACTAGTGACCACGCCGACTTGCTTATAGATCCCGGAGGCTTGCTGGGATATCTGACGTCCCTGCTCGGCCCATTGATCGATGTTGGCTCCGCCTCCAATGCTGGCCATCAAATCACGCGCCGGCTTGAGATTCGGATCGATCTTGAGGGCTTCGCCCAAGTGCTGTTGGGTGGCAGGGATATTCTTGCGCTGGAAGTGCAGATAAGCCATCTGATACTGGGCCATAGCGGGCGTCTCGCACTGACCTAGCTCGCTCATCGATCCATTGGCATCACCGGCATCAAGCATGGTTCCTGCCAAAGCGTGACGATAGGACTTGTTGTTTGGTTGCAGTTCAACCGCCTTGCGCAAAAACTGCTGGGCCGATCCCAAGTCGCCGGATTTGCCATACACCCTTCCGAGCTCCAGGCAAGCATCGGCATTGGTCGGAGCCGCAGCCAGTGTCTTTTGATAAAACTCGATCGACTTGGCTGTGTCCTGCTGACGATCGTAAAGCCGAGCCATGCTCAAGAGTGCCACAGCATTTTTAGGTTCGTTTTCCAAGGCTCTTGAGTAGCTGTCGAGGGCTTTGGCATAGTTGCCTTGAGACTCGAAGTAGTTGCCTTGGGCGACAAGCATATCCGGAGCGATGCTCAACGGATTGGCTCCGGTTTTGCTCTCTTGTTGGTTTGTGTCCATCGACGAAGCCGAAACCGGAGTGAAGGGAGCTGAAATCGCGGTCTTGGTTTTGGAATAAGCCGAGGAGACCGCCGCTCCGACCGATGAGATTTGGTTTTTGACCGATTGACCCGAACTGGCCAACGACGAGCCGACCGAAGCTGCCGAATCGCTTTTGCCAAACTTGGGCATCGAAAGACCCGGCATTTTGCTACCCGACTGCGAGGCGCAGCCAACGCAACTTAGGCTCACAAGCAACGCCAAAGAAACTTGCTTGCGACAGTTCACTTTGCCAGCATTATGTTGGTCTTGCATCATCCATTCCTTTGGTAGAATCGCTACAATCACGTATTCTTCACACTCGGCAAGCCTTTCGTGATGGCTTGAAAGAACTCGGAAAAGTTTCCCTAACTTTCCTGGATGGCAAGAGCTAATGTCCGGCGCTGACAAGAATCCCAATCGAGAACTACCGACTCCGACACTGTTTCAGCGGATCTTTGGAGGGGCTTCGCTGGGGCAACTTTATCATTTTTGCAATCGGCTCTCGACGGGATTGCGGGCTGGGGTGGATCCGTTGCGTCTTTTGGATGCGGAGTCCAAAGCTGGCCCGAGTCGGTACAAGGATGCGGTGCAAGATACCGCCGACAAGATCCGTCTTGGATACAGTTTTTCCGAAGCGATGCAGCTTCAAAAAGGGTACTTCCCACCATTGCTTGAGAAGATGATCGCTGCAGGAGAGGAGTCTGGACAAGTCGATCGGGTACTGGGCTACATGTCCGACTACTACTTGGATCTGAAGCGTACCAGGCAGGACTTTATCTCCCAGATCACATCCCCGGTGATCCAATTCCTATTGGCCATAGGAATTATTTGCGGGATGATTTTCATCAATGGTTTTTTTCCGCCAGGTAATTCTGGTGAGAAACCCTTCGACATCACGGGGGTCGGTTTGCGTGGTGGTCGAGGGGTTCTGATCTTCTTAGGGATTCTCTCGGTGGTCTTTGGCGTCCTAGGAACGATTTGCCTGGGGGTTTGGAAGAACTGGTACAACTGCCATCAGACGCTGGTTCCATTGGTCCGCAATGTGCCAGTGATCGGTCCTGTTTTTACGACGACAGCGATGTCGCGATTATCGATGACCTTGTCGATGATGTTGGGTGCTGGGGTTGAAGCCAAACGAAGTGTTCGCGATGCGGTCTTAGCGACGGGCAATTATTACTACATTGCCGGATTGCCTCAAATCGAATCTGGAATTCAGAAAGGTCAATCCTTATCGGAGAGTTTCGCTCTGCCTAATCGCTTGCCGGATGAGTTCATTCAGACGCTTGAAGTCGGAGAACTTAGCGGTGCCGACAGCGAGTCGCTCGAGCGATTGGCGATCCAGTACCGAGAGAAGGCTCAGGTGGCGCTGAAGCAGCTGGCTGTAGCGGCTGGATTTTTGATTTGGTTTCTCATTGCAGCCATGATCGTTACGGTGATCTTCATGGTGTTCATGCAGTATCTGAACATCATCACCGGCAACCTTCCGAAGTGATGCAATCGGGATCCAAGGTGCCTGTTGCATTGGAGTTAGCCGGTCAAGGCCCAGAGCCCCTGGCTGCTTATTTGCATGTCCCCTTTTGTTACCATCGCTGTGGTTATTGCAATTTCACGCTCCTTGCGGGCCGAGAGGATCTTCATGAGCAGTTTGTCGAAGCGATTCTCACGGAGCTCTCTTGGTTGGAGGCTCCTCAACCGGTTCAAACGATTTTCTTAGGAGGTGGAACACCATCGATCCTCCGACCGGAGTTGATGGAGCGGTTGCTCGAGGGCATTGCCAAGTGGCTGCCGATCCATGGCATCGGGGAATGGAGCATCGAAGCGAATCCTCGAGACATTACCCTTTCGAACCTGAAGCGTTGGAGCGATTTTGGGATCAACCGTGTGAGCATCGGGGGGCAGTCGTTCCAAGCTCGCAAGCTGCAGGTGCTCGAGCGGGATCATCGTTCTGAGGAGCTCAACTGCGCGATCGAACTGGCTATGTCGCACATGCCCAGAGTTTCCTTGGATTTAATTTTCGCTGCACCGCAAGAGACGCTCATGGAGTGGCAAGACGATCTGGAGAAAGCGGTTTGCAGCGGTGTTGGCCATGTGTCGACGTATGGCTTGACCTTTGAAAAGGGGGCCAGTTTCTATGGGCGATTGCAAAGGCAGGAGATTGCTAAGATCGACGAGCAGCTTGAACTCGATATGTACAACTTAGCCATCGATACTCTCGAAGCCTCTGGAATCGAGCACTATGAGATATCGAATTTTGCTGTTCAGGGACAAACGTGTCAGCACAACCAGTCGTACTGGAACTCCGATCGCTGGTGGGGTTTTGGTCCAAGCGCCGCAAGTTATCTTGGGAACACTCGCAGTGTGAATCACCGAGGAACCCTGCAGTACTTGCGCAAAGTGCAATCGGGTGTTTCACCCATCGCAGAGCAAGACCACTTGAGCATCGATCAGCAATGCCGCGAGCGGTTTGTCTTTGGTATGCGGCAGCGCAAGGGTGTCGATTGGGAGAATCTGAAAACGCAGTTCCCCGACCAGACAACTTGGCAGATCCAAAACACGCTCCACAAGCATATCGAGCATGGATGGATGGAGCATCAAGGAGCCTATGTGCGTTTGACTCGGTCCGGGTTGGTGATCAGCGATGGTCTTTGGAACGAATATCTGACCGCTAGATAAGATCCACGCGGGCTTACACTCGCAGGGTTTGGCTG
>JAGWZB010000007.1 GCA_018969045.1 Planctomycetota bacterium
GGCTCCCATTACGGTTCCAATTCGTCCTTGGGTCTTGGAGGCATCAACCTCAGATCGTGTTGGATTGCGCCAAGCGATGGGGCTTTGGCATGCATCAGGACCATGGTGGTGGAGCGAGTCTGCAGGGTCTGGGGGGTGATTTGGAGTTTGGAAAGATTGGCATCTGTCCAGCCGATCGCTATCCACTCTCCGGCTTGAAGCGGATAGCTTTTCATGATCGATTCGAGGGTCATCTCGAGTACAAAGTCGCGCTGTTGGTCTGGAGAAGAACCGCTGGTGTTTTCTTCGACCGTTAAGTACTTCGCGATCTGCTCAGTGGCTTCTTGGAAATCTACCGAAACCGATTTGCCTTGCGACTTACCTCCACCGGACCGGATCGTTCCGACTTGGCCCAGGAAAAGATTGCCTTGAGGGCTAAGTCCAAGCAGCAGTACGTCATGAACTGGGGCGGCGCTATCGTTGGTAACTTCGAAAATGCCGGATGTTTGGTCGATGTTCCAGGACAGGTTTCCACCTAGCGAAACGACTTCTTCGGATTGCACCATGCCGATGGTGTTTGAGAGAACGGGGAAGGATTGGAACCCCGATCCGTCTTCGTCGGCGATTCGATACGGCAACAATTCATTTCGAGTCGTCAGGCTCCTTTGGCGGTGCTGGGGCATGGGGCTGACGACACCTTGGCCCTCGGGATAGACGATTTTGTAGTTGGTTGTCAGCGAGCTGTACAGTGAGTGGTAGCAGGAGAGCATGCCGCGTGGGTAATCTGGATGGACTTCGACCAGTTGGATACTTGTTTGGCTTCGGGAAAACCCAACGTCCAATTGGACCGCTTTGGCGATAACAAACACACCGGCGATTGCGATCAGGGGGGCGGCTACCCATGCGAGTTCGAGTCTTCCGATGAGCCGGAAAAAGAGCCAGTTGATGGGTACCAGGACAGCAAGGTAAGCAAGGAGCCACTTGATGATCGAATTGATATTTGGGACGGAGATCCCTGAGAGGTTCTTGAGATAACTCGCTGCGGCATTGGTCACAAGCGATTGTTCGTTCCAAGCTCCATAGGCGATTGATTTTTTGGGTAGGGAGCCCAGAGTAAGCAGCGATTTTAAGCCATCTTTGGAGGTGTTGGCTTCCAGATCCCTGGCCCAAAGGCGCATTCTGGTATTGAGTCGCATGTCGCGCTCGAATTCCCCTTTGCCCTCATAGTAGTACATGCTGTAGTCTTTTCGCTCCTGGTCATACCGAACATCACGCCTAGGCTTGCGCAGGATTGCATTGTGGATCAAGGACGAGTAGGAGGGCCAATTGATCAGCGAAGCGTGGTTCATCGGAAAGCTTGTCATGACGATCCGACCTTGGCCGACTAGCCGTTCGCAAACCAATCCTTCGAGTTTGGGCACCCAGGAGCTTTCTGGTCCGAGTTGTCCGGTGAGAATCGAAATCGGCCCGTTGGGTTTAAATGGTATGGATCCTTCCAGAGCGGGTTTATCGGCAACGCGAAGGCACCATGTGTCTGGATCGCTTAGCGAATCGATATGTTCTTGGGACATCTGGCCCGAAGCTGTTTTTTGAAGTGGGGCGTAGTCTTTGAGAAACGAGGTTTCAATCCCAGCGATTGCTTCTGGGCCGTTGATGATGACGGTTCCGCCAAAGTGAAGCCAATCGAGCATTGCTTGCTGTTGGTTTGATGGGAGGATATTCAAGGAAACATCGTTGATGACGATGTGAGAGATACTGGTCATGGTCATCAACTCGCTGGGGATGGCTTGGACCATTTCCTCCTCTGCGATGTCGATAATCCGATGCGGGTTGACTTTGAATCTCATGTCCGGTTCGTACAAAGGCCAAACGATGCAATCGAGCCCCCGCCAGAAGATATGATTGGGGACATTTCGGCTCAGCACGAGCATGTCGTATTGGTAGTCTTCGAGAATTCGGGTCATGAATGTCTCATCGACGATTGGGGCTCCAAGTCCACGCTGGGCGTATCGCATGAAGATCGAGACTGAGGGTTTGCCTGAGTACCCCGTGGCAGAATCCGTACTAGGGGTCCTGGGTTGCGTCTGCAGGACTTTCATTTCGATGGTCTTTTCTTGACCTTTGGCGATCGTCAGATCGCGCTGGAACTGGATTGGCAAACCCATGTTCCAGAGGCTTGTCGGTCGCTGATCGCGATCGATTTCATACAAAGAAGCGGTCAAGGCTTCATCGTTCAAGTTGGCTTTGACCTTTTGGCGAGTTTGGTACCAATGGCCGGGTTTGACCGAGTTGCCGACGATTTCTTTGGAAAAAGGCAACGTCCTAAGTTCATCCGAAACCAGCCGGAGTTTCTTCTTTTGCTTGTCCTCCTTGGCTTGCTCTTCGGGGTCTTTGGTGCACCCTTTGCAACCGGCTACCAAGACCAACAACGACAGGAGCCAAGCGAGCTTAGGGATTGGTTGCATGACATCAGTTCCCGAACATGCAACCCCGTGCGCACTGAGGTCTTCCGCATTCACCAGGGTCACTCTTGCTCGGTTTGCTCGTCGAGCCAATCACCGGAGCACCGATGACACTTAGGAGTTTCTCTAAATGCGAGGATCCGCACTCGGGACATTTCGGTTTGGATTCCAGACTCTTGACCAGAATTTCCGACTGCTCGTCGCAGTCTTTGCATCGGTATTCGTACAAAGGCATCGTTAAGACCTCTTTAGCCGATCCACCACATGGCAATTCCTAGAGCAAGTGCAATTGCTCCTAGGAACGTTAAAGTCCATAAACCGGAACTGATAGCTTGCTTGACGATCAAATCCCATCGTTCGTGACGCGTCGCAGCCATGACCAAACTCACGGCCACAAGGACCGGAATCGACCAAAGCAAGTAGACAAGTGAGATCGGCATCGTCGGTAGGTAACTGAATTTGCGTTTGAGTTATCGGGGACTGGGCAGAGCACCGGTGGAAATCAGAACGGGTTCAAGATCGACTCGCTGCGCATCTCCCCAGAGACCTTCTAAGTCGTAGTACTCACGGTGCTCTTGGTCGAACAGATGAACGATGATCCCACCGTAGTCGATCGCGATCCATTGACTCTCGTCATATCCGGACATGGTCAGTCGGACCTCTCCTCTTGCTTTGAGTTGGCGATCAATTTCCTCTGCAATCGCATGGAGCTGACGCCTTGAGGTTCCAGTGACGATCAAAAAGCAGTCAAAGATGCTCGTCTGCTTCGAAAGGTCCAAGAGCACGATGTCCTGCCCTTTGTTTTCCGCTGCGATCCGCGCGGCGGCTTTGGCCGACTCGATGCTGTCGGCGACAGTCTGTGCGTTGTTGGCCAAAGTGGTAGGGTCTGATTGTACGTTGCTCATGCGTTGAAGACCGCGATCAAGAGCGGTCGGTTAGGTTCTCAAACTTGGTTGGTTGGTATTCTAAGCAGAAACGCTGAAATTGTCACGACTTGCGATTTTTCTGCCTTGCCAGGAAAGCATCGTAATCTTCCCGGGTGTCGATCCCGCGCGCCGCATGGCTGACAATCCCCACAGAGATTCGATAGCCTGCTTGCAAAAAACGCAATTGCTCTAGCTTCTCGATTTGTTCTAAGGGACTCTTGGGGAGTTGGGCTAGTTTCAATAGGAAATCGCGGCGATAAGCGTAGATTCCCAAATGCTGAAGGTAGACATTTTGCTCCAAATGAGCCATGGAAAGACCGGAAGCATCGCGCCGATGGGGGATTACCGAACGGCTGAAGTACATAGCCATCGAGTCGTGCGAGCAGACGACTTTCACACACGCTGGATCCTCCAAATCCTTTAGGCTGTGGATTGGGGTCGCAAGCGTGGCGATCATCGCTTGGGGGTTGCTGGCCAGTAGCTCGATGACTCTGTCGATCGACTCGCCGGCGATTTCCGGTTCGTCCCCCTGAACGTTCACAAAGATGTCCGTTTCGGGGGATCGACGAGCCACCTCAGCAATTCGGTCGGTTCCGCTGGCAGCTTGGGGATCGGTCATCACCCAATCGGCTCGAATCTGCTGAGCCACCTGAGCGAGTTTCTCATGGTCGACGGCCAAAGTCACCTGCTGGGCCAATCGGCTTGTTTTGGCCGACGCGTAAGTATGAGCAATCAGCGGCATGCCAGACTCGCTCAATAGCAACTTTTCCGCTAGACGCGTCGAAGCCAATCGAGCAGGGATCACGATTCGAACCGAAAGATCTTCGGTACCTACAGCTTGCATCCGCCTAACCTCGACGATTCAACGACCCGGCGGTCAGCTGACCAGAAAAAGAGGCTCCGGTGGGAGTTGAACCCACGCATGGCGGATTTGCAATCCGCTGCCTTAGCCACTTGGCTACGGAGCCTAAAGCACCCAGCGCGACATCAGTCGGCTCGGCTCGCTAGCGTTGTAGTGAAATTCATCCTTTTGGTCAACACGACTCGACGATTCTTTGCGAACCGACCTGCCTTGCATCGAAACCTCTATATCGCAGCAAAGCGACCAATTCACAGCAAACTGCGTACCATTTTTTGCTTTTTTGAAAATCGATCCTCCCCTTGGTGGTCCCAAAGGGTAAAATCAAGGGAGATTCGATTGCTTGGATGCCATCGAACTTGAATCCACCTTCTGTGACACAGGCCATGCGTCTTTCGTTCGGACTCGAAGCCCGGCAAATTCAAACCCAGAAACTGGCTCCCAGGATGATCCAGTCGATGGAGATCCTGCAGCTTCCCATCCAAGCTCTCCAGGAACGGATCGAGCAGGAGATGGAAGAAAATCCGATGCTCGAGGTCGCCGATCGGGACGAAAACCTTCCGGACGAGGAGCTCGACCCTGACGATTCCTCGAAATCTTCCCGGACCGAAGATGAAAAAGAATTGGTGGTACGCGAAGACTCTTCCAACGCCGAAGATTTCGAGCGTCTGGAAAACATGGGCAACGACATGCCCGACAATTTCGACGATTTCCGGCGATCCAGCAATCGGATCCAAGAGGACTCTGACCGCCATCAAGATCTGATGGCCAACGCTCTGGAAAGACCCGAATCGCTCAATGATTTCCTGCTGCACCAACTGGCCGAGCTGGATATCGACGACGACATCGAGAGAATCGCCGAGCGAATTATCTCGTGCCTGGACGCTCGCGATGGAGGATACTTCCACTCTTCGCTGGCCGATATGCTCCCCCCGGATCACAAACCCCAGGATCTTCAGAAAGCCGAGGAAGCCCTCAGGATCGTTCAAGGGCTCGAACCCTCAGGCATCGCAGCACGATCCCTCAAAGAGTGCTTGCTGAATCAACTGGCCGATGACACCGAAATGGCTGATAAGCTCCGGGTGATCATCAGCAATCACTTGGATGATCTAGCCGAAAATCGCATGCTGATCATCCAAAAGAAAACCGGCTACTCCATCGATACCATTCAGAAGATCCGCGAAGAGCTTCACAAACTCAATCCCAAGCCCGGTGCCTCGTTCATGGAGTCCTATGTTCCACTGGTGACTCCCGACGTGATCGTCGAACAGCAAGATGACCAGCAGTATGCCGTCAAGCTTGTCGATGAATACATCCCTACCTTGCGTATCAGCGAATACTATCGCCGTCGATTGATGGATCCCAAAGCCACCGAGGAAGAAAAAGAGTTCATCAAACGAAAAGTAGGTGGTGCTCAGTGGCTCATCGAATCGATCCAACAGCGGCAACGCACCCTCTTTCGGGTGGCAACGGCGATCGTCAAATACCAACAAAAGTTTCTCGACGAAGGGCCCGAGGCAATCGTTCCGCTGAAGATGCAGCAGATCGCCGACGACGTCGGTGTTCACGTCACGACAATCTCCCGCGCCGTGGACGATAAATGGATCCAAACCCCTCGTGGTATCTTCCCCTTGCGTCGCTTCTTTGTCTTCGGAACGCAAACAGCCGACGGCGAAGACATCGCCTACGAGACCATTCGCTTGAAACTTCAAGAAATCATCGACAAAGAAGACAAAACTCGTCCCTGGAGCGATGACGAACTGATGGAACAACTTCAAAAACATGGACTCGGTGTGGCCCGTCGAACCATCACCAAGTACCGCAAGAAGATGGGAATACCCAGTTCACGACAGCGTCGCGATTGGTCGAAGTAGACTCAGTAAGCCCAATCCTCGCGACTAGACTCCAGGTACTGTTGCTCTTGGCTCTCCCATTCTTTGGCAATCTCCTGCCAACGGACTCCCTGCTCAATCGCCAAACGCTCTTGGCTTGATCCAAACAGCAAATCGATCGCGATCGGCTCACGTACAAACTCGTAAATTTCCGTTCGCCAAGCAAACCGCTCCACGCTTTGGCTTCGCATCTGAATCAGCAATGCCAGCGACGTTCTTACAGGCAGGAACAACTCCCGATTCGTTACATGGATTTGAACCCCGCCACAGTCCATGCCCGCATGCTTTTGAAAGGTAGGACGAAACCAAACCGGTCGAAAGACAACCCCAGGCAAGCCTATCTTCTGCATCGCATCGGCAAGATGCACTGCATCGATCCATGGCGCACCGCATATCTCAAAGGGTCGCGTGGTCCCTCGCCCCTCGCTCAAATTGGTCCCTTCCAACAAACACTGGCCAGGATATACGATCGCTGTATCGAGCGAGGGCATATTCGGACTTGGCAGTACCCACGGCAAACGGCAGTCATCAAAGTACATTTGCCTGGACCAGCCCTGACAAGCGATCACTTGCAATTGACCAAGCCTATGGTCAGGATGATCTTGGCTGATCTGCCGATGATAGATCCTGGCAAGCTCGCCTAGGGTCAGCCCATGACGCACGGCCATCGGATGCGCTCCGACGAAACTCTCATATCCAGCTTGTAGCATCGGGCCTTCGACCTGCAAACCACCGATGGGGTTAGGGCGATCCAGCACCAATACGTTCAAACCCATCGGCAATGCGACTTGCATGCAGTATTTCATCGTGGCTTGAAACGTGTAGAAGCGACTTCCGACATCCTGCATGTCGATGATCAATAGATCCAAACCCGCAAGCTGCTGGGGTGTCGGTTTGAGGCTCTCAAAAGTCGTCCCATACAAACTGACGACACGGGGATGTCGCTGGCTAGCGATCGGGCCGGCTTGGTCATCATCGACTCCGATCAAGTCCTGGGCTTGGCCATGAAGCCCATGCTCGGGACCAAAGACGATTGGCAAGGTGACGCCAGGAATCGCACAAAGCCGATCGATGCTGCTTCGTAAATGCCTGTCGACTCCAGCCGCATGGGTTACCAAACCTATCGTCTTGCCTTGAACTAGATCGCCCCCCTGCGACACCAGCACATCGAGTCCGCTGAGAACCATCTGTTGATTTCCAATTCCTAATTCTTTTGCCGAAGGAGTCTTTCGATTACGTTGCTGCTACTTATTGTTGACATACAACGACTCAGGGTACTGAACATGCATCAAACACAATCCTCTTGCTGGTGCTGTTTGGCCTTTCGGATCCCGCATCCTAGACTCGATCACTCCATCGAGCCAGCCTAGCCCCAAACGCCCCTTTCCGATCTCTACCAGCGCTCCGGTGATGTTTCGGACCATATTGTAAAGAAATCCATCGGCCTGAATCTCGATTTGAACCTCTGTTCCAGCCAGTGCCTGTGTCGCGGTGACTCTAAGCATGTGAACCGTCCGAACCGATGTCTTGCGGTTCGAACCCAGGGACTCAAAGGCCTTGAAGTCCATGGTGCCGACCAACCTGTCTGCACCCATTTGCATTCGATCCGGATCAAGCGGACGAGGTATCCACCAGTGATAAGCTTGCTTCAAGGGATCCGGAACCCTCGAATTTCGGATGGTATATCGATACGTTTTGGACACCGCACTTCGAATCGGATCAAATCCAAGGACCACCTCATGGCAATCCAAAACCGAGATGTCTTTAGGAAGGTGCTGGTTGATCGCACGAACCAGCTTACCGGGCTCATGATTCCAACTCGAAGTACGAAATGCGCCGATTTGCCCCTGAGCGTGGACTCCTGCATCGGTTCGACCGCTCCCATGGAGCACGACTCGATGCCCCAGAACCTTGGCAAGACTTTGGCCGAGAATTTGCTGAATCGATACCCCGTTGGGCTGGATCTGCCAACCGGCATATCGGGTGCCATCGTAAGCGATCGTCAGCGCGAAACAGCGATCCTGGTCGAGGCTTGCTGGCTCGGTTTGCTCATCATCGGTTTGCATCGCTTCGGACTCGAATCGAACGGATGGCAAACTCGGGCAACTTTTCTTGAAAGGCCCTTAGGATCTGAGATTTCATGTAATCCAATTCGGTCGCCACCACCTTGTTGGACGCAACGACCGTCAATTGCCCTTTTTCCACTTTTCCAATCATCGAATGCTGTGCCAAGTGGTCACCCACAATTTCCCTCCAAGCGTTCCTGAGTGAATCGGACGATTGGATCGACGAGTAACCTTTCTGCTGGATGACTTTGCGAACAACCGAAGAGATCTTGGTCGCCTGATAACGGGATCCATGTTTCTGTGGAATCTGACTCAGGTACCGAGCTTCCTCGTTCGCATCCATCGATCAACAGACTTACTTCTTGGTTTTCTTTTTCGTAGCAGTCTTCTTGGTTGCGACCTTTTTTGCAGCCGCTTTCTTTGCTGTAGGCTTGGTCGAAGCTTTCTTGACGGCAGACTTCTTAGCACTAGCTTTCTTGGCTGTTACCGCTTTGGCCTTAGCACCGGTCTTGGGTTTCTGGCCACCGAAGATAGCCGACCAACCTTCAGCATACTTCTCATTCGTTCCAACGCGCGTAATCGTCACCTTAGTCACCTCAATGCAAACTCAGGAAAAAGAACTAATCCGCAAGCAGGTTCGAGCAAGCAGGCTCAGAACCACACAGTGCTTGCGTTCTAGAGTCTAGCGAATGGACAAGTTTTTTTCGAGAGCATCCCTGGTCGATCATTCAGATCCTTGCAAGGGAGACTTTGGAACGTCCGAACTTCCGGGGGCTTGGCCCGCAAGCTCGGCCATCTGAAGGATGACACTCGGTAGAAACACAACGCCCGAGTAATGATCGGCGGGCAACTCGATATGGTGGCCCTCAGGAAGCTTCGCCGCATCGGCATATTTTTTCGAACTGACCGGTGGCACGACGGTGTCGTGGGTTCCCGAGTAGAGCCAAGTCTTTTGGGCCGAGACCCGATGAGCCAGCCTCAAGGGTTCGATCGAATAGAGGGCTTCCTTGGCTTGGTCCATGCTGATGCCGCTTTTGGCAAGTTCTTTGCGTGTTTTCTCGGCATCCCGATCCCCGTTTGCTAGAACTCCATAGAGATCTCCCCCGGCTAGCAGAATGATGGAGCGATGGTAAGCGGCATCCAGACCCGTCGTGGTTGCCACGACAAAACCTCCCAAACTGGTTCCTTGGATCGAGACTCGCTGGGGATCGATCTGGGGCAAAACCCGCACTGCATCATAAGCCCTTCGTGCATCGGCGATTCCTTGTTTAAGCCCGGCGATGAGTGTTTCACCCTCTCCTTTGGTGTTTGCCGGATTGCGTCGCATCCCGTAGGTTGGCAGTTGCAAAAGCAGGGCATGAACGCCTTGATTGCTCAATCCACGAGCGATCATCTTGCCGACGGTCATTCCTCGCCCGGATTCATGGACCACGACCACCGCTGGGGCGTTTTCGACGAGCTGGCCTTTCTTGGTAGCTCGGTACCATTCCATGGCTACCAGATCATTGACTGGATCGCCGCTTGGCACCGGAGAAGGGAATCGGACGATGCGATCGATCCCGCTTCGGCGCTGATTCTGATCGGCATCATCGATGCGCACCTGGAAGCTCCCTTTTTCCCAGCAAAGCCCATCCAGACACCGCTTGGCATCGTCGGAGGACTCATCCAGGACATTCATCTCCAGGGAGTCTTTGGCTTCGAATACTCTCTGATCGAGCGCAACGGGTTGTTTGGTTTGTCCTGCAGCCTCTTTTTGGGACTGAATTTCTCGGAGCAAGGCTGTCAGATCGAGCTTTGCATAAGGCATCTCTGCAGCAGGTTTCGAGTGGCTTGCGTTGGCCACGTACAACAGTCCATCCTCGGGAACAAACAACACGTTGTGAAGATTGGAATCCATGGCCACCGGACGGCACATCAGTTGTGTGGCGGCTTGGGTGTCGATCTTGCCGTACTGTTGGCGAACTCTGGTTTTGAGTTCGGTCAGCCGTGAGCCTGCCGACAAGACCACTGCGTTAGGGATTCCATCTCCGAGCAGTTCATGGGCTTGACCTGGCGCCACGAAATCGATTTTCTCAGGGGTCGCTGCCACTCCCACTGCAGATTTTTCCTCGCCGTCGGCAAAAACATAATAGTATTCGCAAGTCCGTGGGCTGGTTTTCCAAAGCTGTTTGACTTCTTCGAGCGAATCGCACTCCTCCATGGCCCGTCGCATGAGTGTCGCCATCGGCACCCCGTTCCATTGGCCTTCGCCTTTGCCTCCCATCTCTCCAAGCGAGATTTTTTCGGCGTTCATCCCGCTGACACTACCGATGAATCCTGCGTATCCGATGTTCGCAAATGGAATTTGACCTTCGGGTGCAACGACAAACGTGGTGGCTGCATCCTGCAGTCCGATGGCGGTCATGTAATCGAGCACTCTGCCGTGATAAAGTTTGCCACCGACGGTCGCATCCCCAAACAAAGCGAAACCCGAGCAATGGAATAGCTCTGGGAATACATTGAGGGTCTCGACAAGCTGCTGGTCCAGTTGGAGCGATTTGGCCATGGCTCGGGTTTCGACCAAGTGACGCTCGGGAATATGAGGCTTAAGCTGAGCATAAGCTCGATCGAGGTCTTTGCGAAACCAACGTCCATTGGCGATCGTTTGAGCAAAACCAAATCCGTACAGAACCGAATCGATGCATCGCATGGCTTCGGCTTTGAGCAATTGCCCGTGGGCCTTACCGATCTGCTCCGGGGTACCATACAGGAGAGCAACTCGCTGACCATCGATCCAACGAAGCTCTCCGTTTTCGACCTTGCGACCTTTTTGAGTCGGCTCGGTCAGACGGCTCGAAGGTGCAAGCACCTCGGTAGCGCGGTGAATACCCCGAGCGATGGTCCGTTCGATTTCAGCTCGATCGATCGGTTCCGCTTCGTAATCAGGCCAATGGACCTGGAGCCACCTCTGGGCGCTTTGACCTTGCTGATTCTCAAACGCGACTGGATGTTCCTTCGACAGGGTCATCGATACCGAAAACTCTTGGGTCTGGGCCGAAACACTGCTGCGGAGTGCATCACCCGATAGTTGCACCTTAACGTCATCGGCCAGCAATGCCAAACTGCTTTGATTGCCCCAACCGAGCTTTGCTTTTGTAGAACTCAAGAGCAGTTCGGCAGCGGCACTGCCTTGGAGGTATTTGATCAGCTCAAAAGGAGCCGCTATTTCCGTGGTGCCTTTGATCGTTCGCTTGAGCAAGTCCTTGCTGTTGAGATGGTCCTCAGCATCCACAATCCCCTGACCCCAAAACACCTTGCGATGCTTGGGCAAAACCACAGCCGTTAACTCCTGGGTTCGAACGATCGTTACGGCATACTCTGGATGCGTCACGGCAAGTTCGAAATGTTCGTCGGAGTGCCTCGATAAATGGAGCTCGACGGTTTGGGGTTTGTTATCGATGCGAACGTCGCCTAAAGCCTTAAGCGAAAACTGCTCGGTTTTTAGTTGGAGAGCAGCTAGCCATGGATCTAGCTGAGCACCTAACTGATCGGCTGAGGGACCGACGGATTTGTCCTGAGCCATCGCTGGATGGAACAAAACTGGATCGACGATCCAGAGGCTTGCTAGGCCCGCGGTGCAGGCCAGAGCAAACCGCTTCATCGAGGCCAATAAGGTGGTATATGTAAGATGATGTTGAACGACCATGGATGGGGCTCTCCGGGAAAGGTAGCGGTCGATAATGGAACTTTCCCTGTAATGTAACGGCAGATAAAAACACCCCGCAACGCAGAACTACCCTAAAATTCCTAAAAAAGGGTCCTCCGGTTGGTTTTCCCAAGCACCAGCGATCGAACTTAGGCGTCCTGCATGAGCGTTTTTGCTTTTTGGATCAAATCCTTGGCAGCCTGAAGATCAGGAGCCTCAGCAATCAGTCGCACCAAGGGTTCGGTATTGCTGGCCCTGAGCAGTAGCCATCCATCAGCCCAATCGAGCCGAACACCATCGAGCGTACTGACTGAGTCGGCTTGCAAACCCTGCCGCAATAGTTCGATCGATGCATCGAGTTTGTCCTTGCTCAAGGTCATTTTGTCTTTGATCATCGCAAAGCGGGGCAAGGAGTCGACTAACTGGGAAATCGATTTGCCAGTAGCCGCCATCAAATCCAAAACTTGAGCCATTCCCACGATGCTGTCTCGAACCAACACCACACGCGGATCGATCGGTCCTCCACTTCCTTCGCCTCCGTAGAGAGCATTGTGCTTGAGCATGCAGTCGACGACGTTGGCTTCACCAACTTTGGATCGAAAGAAAGCGACGTTGTGCTTGTTGGCCAGATACTCGGTCATGGAACTTGAGGCACAGTTGGTGACCAACGGACCGCGATGGAGCATCAGAGTCCTGCTCATGCATAAAACCGGCGTGTATTCCTCGCCGATGTAAGCTCCATGTTCATCGAGGATCGCCAAGCGATCCGCGTCGGGATCTTGGCAGAATCCCACTGCAAAACCTCCTTGAGCAACACTCGAACCGACGGCAGCAAGGTTTTCATGGATCGGTTCCGGAGGATGGCTGAATCGTCCGTCGGGTTGATCCCCGATGATTTGATACTCACACCCCAGAGCGTCGAGCAATCGTCTGGCAAGAATCGAGCCGGCACCATGGTTGCTATCGACCAAGACTCGCAGCTTGCTCTTGCGTATGGCTTGAACGTCGACGGTTGCCAGGACGCGTTCAAGGTGTGTTTGGTGGGGATCCTCGATCGCGATTCGCCGACCGATCGAATCGAAGGGTGCCCAGTGCACTTTGTGGGGCGACTCTTGTGCCTTGCGATAACTAGAAAGCACTCGATTCCCAAATTCTGCAGGGACGATTCGCCCATCAGGCCCAAAGAGCTTCATGCCGTTGTACGGAGGAGGATTGTGGCTTGCCGAGACTTGGATCCCCCCGGCTCCGCCTTGCGATTGGACTTCAACACCCAAGGTTGGCGTGGTGACTACATCGAGGTAGCGGCATTCTCGCCCGCAGGCGACGATGGCCGAAGCGATCGCGTCGCACAGAAACGGCCCACTGGTCCGACCGTCGCGTGAGAGCAGGATGGGTCCGGGCCCCAACTGGGTGCAAAAGGCTTGGGTAAATCGGATGGCTACCTCTGGAGTAAGCTCCGATCCGATGATCCCACGAAGTCCGCTAACGCTGATAATGGGTTCCGACATGGGGTGCTCGCTGGAAAAGTTTCTTCAGTCAAAAAGTCTTCAAAAATCGAAAAAATCACAGATATTCCGAGAATCGAGCGCAATCCTCCCAAGGTGAAAAGTCGTCAACAGGTCCCCAACCCTCCCGGTGAACGTGTCCTTGACACCCGAATTTCATCAACTTACCATCGGTTTTGTCTCAAAAATAATAGGACTGCCGAATATTTCCAACTATGCTAGGGAATTCTTGGCTGTCTTGGCGATGATAGCCGAGTTATCCGGCGCTTCCTAAATTCCTTTTTCGATTAACCCATCACGGCTGACCTCATGGACTTAATGGGAATAATAGTATGGCTAGCGGTCCTGGTGACTTTGGCCCTATTGATCTGGATGATCGTCAAATCGGTCAAAGAGTGGGGCGCTTTGCATGCTACCCTCATGGCGCTACTGTTCATCCAGGTCTGGTGCTTCCTGCTCTTTTCTGCCGGTGTGGCCAGTCGCCGCAATGGCTACATGAAAGCCCACTCGGTCCTAGAAAAGCGGGTTGCCGAGCGAGAAAAGGAACTGCAGAAGGTTCGAAATGGCGATAGGCTCGACCCGAACCCGGACATGACAAGCTATGTGCCACTGACCAACGAACTGAACCGACTGAATGTCGAACGGGGACGAGTCTGGCGTGGTGCTACCGTGGCAGGATTGGCCCAAGGCGAAGCGACCTTGCAATTAGGGATGGTGGCTCCGATCGCTCCAAACGCCGCAGATCCCAACGCCAATGCTGCCGACCCGAGCGCCCCGGCC
Source organism: Planctomycetota bacterium (assembly GCA_018969045.1). Taxonomy (GTDB): domain Bacteria; phylum Planctomycetota; class Planctomycetia; order Pirellulales; family Pirellulaceae; genus JBKCUI01. Next base: position 14,155 of record JAGWZB010000007.1, read on the forward strand.
CCAGCTGCCGCTCCTGCTGCCCCTGCAGATATTGGCATTACGTCCCAGACCATCGTGCATGTCTTTGGTGAGACCAGCGATCCGCGTGGACTATTGCCTACGACTTACTTAGGCGAATTTGTCGTCTCGGAATCCAACGGAGGTCTGATCAAGATCAAGCCCACAGGAACCCTGACGCCTGAGCAGATCGCCGCCATCGGATCGGGGCAGTTTCCATCATGGTCTGTTTACGAATTGATGCCACTGGATTCGCACGATGCTTTTTCCGTCGAAGCCTCGAAGTCCGACGAGAATTCGATCTTCGGTCGAAGGGACCTCAATGAACTTGCCGAATTGCTGAAGATCGATCCTGCCCTTGCTACCGCAGAACCCACAGGCTTGAGCGTCAAAGATGCAATCAAAGCCAGGGTTCTTCAGTCCTACCTCAACGATGGAGCAAGACCTCCTGAGGGAACCCCGCCCGAACAAGTCTACGTCCGCGTCGAGTTCCTAAAAGATCACACCATCGAGGTAGATGCTCAGGAACAACGCAATGCCACCGAAGGTGGTTTCTTCGACCTGAGCGGTCGCTCGGTGGACGCTCGACTCAAGCGTGGTGAGGAGGGAGCCAAGGTTTCCTTCAAGCAAGGCGACCGGATCGTTTTCGATTCTTCAACCGCCAATGATCTTGGCAAACAAGACATCGTCAAGCCAGTTGCGCCAGTGTTCGTTCGACAACTCAACGACTACGAATACGCATTCCGAGAAGTCCGTCGCCAAATCACCGCCGCCTTGCAAGACGCCGTGCTGATCCGACGCGAACTCGATGAAATGCAAAAGTCCCAAGGGATCGCCGATAACCAAGTCCGAATCGGACAGGACGAGAGGTCCAAACTCGACAAGGATTTTGCTCAGTACAAAAAAGAACTCGATGTGATCAGCGCCGAAGCCAAGAGGCTCGGGGACGACGTCCAATCGACCCGTGCGGAAATCTCGGCTACCTTCAAGCAAATCCAAGCCATGCGTGACCAAATCGTCGCTCGGCAAAAAGCCCTCAGCCAAGCCATCAACGCCGTCTCTGGCAGTTCGAACCCTTAGTCAGCATTTGCAAATGGTTCGGATTTGCATCCGAGCCATTTGCCTGCTATGCTCGATGCTTGCGGCAGGACAAGTTCTACGACAAGTTCCCCGCGATGTGCTTTCTTCCCCCCTATGAATTCCCTCCCTTGGAGCCCTGTCCCATGAGCCAATCGGACAACGCGTCTGTTTCCAATCCATCGTTGCAACGAAGGACATTTTTAGCAACCGCAGGGACCTTGGCCGCTGCTGCTAGTCAACTCTCTGCCAAGAGCTACGCGCGAGTCATCGGTGCCAATGACCGACTCGGTGTGGGCCTGATCGGTGGTGGCGTGATCGGCAAAGCCCACATGGGGGTGATCAACAACCTAAAAGAGAAAAACAACCTGCATCCGGTCTGCGTTGCCGATTGCTGGAAGACCCGCGCCGAAGAGGGCAAGGCGACCATCCAAGCCGACCATGCCGAAACCGATTACCGAAAGCTGCTCGAGCACAAGGACATCGATTACGTCGTCGTTGCTACACCTGAGCATTGGCACTGGACCATGACCATCGACGCGATGGAAGCCGGCAAAGCCGTCTACTGCGAAAAACCGCTGACCCATACCATTCCTGAAGCACAAGCGGTTGTCAAGAAGCAAAAGCAGACCAAAAGACCTGTCCAAGTCGGCGTGCAAGCGATGTCCGATGATAGCTACATTTCGGCGGGCAAAGCGATCCAAGAAGGGATGATTGGTAAAGTCCTTCAAGCCCAAATCGAGTATGTCCGCCGCTACAGCAAAGATGCGGGACCATGGCGAGAGCCAGGCTTGGTCAACCAGTACAAAGACAAACCAGCAGACCTGGATTGGAACGCATGGCTAGGAACAGCCCCAAAAATCGATTGGAACCCAAACCATTACTTCGAATGGCGATGCTATTCAGCTTACTCGGGTGGCATTTGCACCGACCTTTTCATCCACCGCATCACCCGGATCATGAAGGCATGCAATCTGCTCTACCCCCGACGTGTGGTCGGTATGGGTGGAATTTGGCAATGGCCAGACGGACGAGACTTGCCCGACAACATCGAGATGATTTGCGAATACCCTCGAGGGATGACCGTCTACGTTCTAGGAACGATGGGCAATCGCGTTCGAGTCGATCACGTCATCCGAGGATACGAAGGAACGCTGTTCTTCAATAACGAAGGATGGATTGCCAAAGATCCCGACGGCAAGGTGCTTGGTCAACACAAAAAGACCGGTGGCGAAGACCAAAATCTCCACCACACCAACTTGCACAACCACTTGCGAAATGGGGAACCGCTCAATTGCCCGATCGAATTGGGATTGGCCGGTGTTGTGGCCGTCAATATGGCCAACGAGAGCTGGAGAAGCAATCGCATGATGGGATGGGATCGGGTCAACGAGAAAATGGTCCCAGCCGATCTTCTCCAAGATAGCCATCAGCCCGAAGACGTCACAGGTTAGGATCCCTGTTAGCCAAAAGACCAACCGGCTGACATCCTTGGATCGCTGCACAGCCGCGCGTGCTAATTCACATGCGCAAATTTAAGGGTGTAATTCCTAAAATCCGTGTTAGAATTTTAGAAGGTCTCTGATACGGATCCATGAAGAAATACACGCTAGGGCTATGGCAGAAGATTACTACAGCACATTGGGCATCAGCCGCTCGGCTAGCCAGGATGAGATTTTGAAAGCCTACCGAAGGCTCGCTCGGAAATATCATCCAGACTTGAACCCCGATGACGAAAAGGCCAAACGTCAGTTCCAAGCCGTCCAGGTCGCCTACGATACCCTGCAGGACCCAGAGAAACGCAAACTCTACGACCAATTCGGCGAAGGCTATGAGGCGTATCGCAACAATCCCTTCGGAGCAGGCCAAGCTGGTCCGGCAGGATTCGATTTCCGAGAAGCCTTTGAGAAATCCGAAGGCTTCCAGTTCTTCGATTTTTTCAAGGATGCCGCCTCGGGTTCTCAAGCCTCTGGCAAGTCCCAAGGTTCTAGCGCTCGATCGCGAAGGTCCGGGGCCTCCTCGCGCACATCCTCCTTTGAATCCGACCCCCATCAACCCGGCGATGTCGCTGCGGAAATACCTGTTCCGCTACGGATCATGGTCGAAGGTGGCGAAGTTCAGTTTCGACTCAATCGCGGCGATGGTCGCATCGAAGATTTAAGTGTCAAGATTCCCGCCGATGTATCTCCCGGCAAGAAAATTCGCCTCCGTGGATTAGGCGAAAGGAACCGATCCGGGGAAACCGGTGATCTCATCCTGACAATCCAATTGCAACCACATCATGCCATCAAGATCAACGGCAACAACATCGAGTTGAAACTGCCAATCACCCTATCCGAAGCGATCTACGGTGCCAAAATCGATGTTCCTTCACTAGGAGGCGATGTGACCATTCGCATTCCTACAATGTGCGATAGCGGCAAACGACTTAGGGTCAAAGGCCAAGGCCTCAAAGGTCCCAATGGCTTAAGAGGTGACATGATCATTGAACCTCTAATCCAACTGCCTGAAGAAATCCCTGAATCTCTCGGACCGGTTATCAAGCAGTTCGAGAGCACTTACGATAAGAATCTTCGAGATGGAATCCGCTGGTAAAGCACCATCTATCGAAGATCACTTTCAAAAAGGAACGATCGGTTGAACATTCTGCTTGCAAACGATGATGGCATTCACGCACCAGGCCTACGGGCTCTGAGAATTGCATTGGAGTCTCTAGGTCGCGTCACCGTCGTTGCTCCGGCTACCGAACAAAGCGGTGTCGGTCACTCGATCACTTACCTCTCACCCCTCACGTGCAAACAGATATTCGATGGTGAAATTTTTAGAGGTTGGGCCGTCGAAGGCTCACCTGCCGATTGCGTAAAACTGGGAATCACCGAGCTGGCACCCAAACCGACCGAGTTGATCGTCAGCGGAATCAATGGTGGTCTCAACGCCGGGATCAACGTCTTGTACTCCGGGACCGTCGCAGCGGCCATCGAAGGAGCGTTCTTCCGAATCCCTAGCTTTGCGGTCTCCTTGGAAGAAGATCCTCATGCGGATTTCGAAGCCGCAGGATCGATCGCCGTACAATTGATCCGCAAGATCCTTGACTACCAAGCCTTGGCTCCAGAACTATACAACATCAACATCTCAACCCAAGCAACACGAGAATACCGCGCAGGAAAAACACCCCAGATTCATGTCGTACCCATGGGGGTCCAGCGCTACGGCGACCACTACATCAAACGCCAAGATCCCAAAGGCCGAAACTACTACTGGTCGACCAACGATCCACCTCCTGAACCGACCGAGCATGAAACCGATCTGATGGCTTTGGCCCTCGGTGCTGTGACCATTACCCCGTTGCAGTTCGATATGACCAAACGATCCCAACTGGAGGCCATGAAAGGGTGGAATCTCTCGCTTGGTTCCCAGGAAAACTGATCCGTCCGATGACAAAGACATCCCCATTGATCCTGGAAAACAAAAGGATCGGCTTCTTGGGCAAGCTCGGTGCAATGACCCGAAAAGAAGCCTGCCAATGGCTTAAGCAATACCAAGTCACCGTCTGCGAGAAACTATCGGGCGATCTGGACTTGGTGGTGATCGGAGCCGACGAGATGCCCGATGAAGACATCCAAGCGATGCTCCATGAAAAGCTTCGAGAGCGGATTGGAAACGGAACCACATTGCTAATCCATGAACAGGATTTATGGTCGGCACTGGGGCTCGTCGATGACCCATCCCAAAAACAGCTTTACACTCCCGCGATGGTTGCAAGCCTGATCAAGACTCGCGTCAGCGCCGTGCGCCGCTGGCACCGCATCGGATTGCTTCCAAGCATCAAAGTTGCTCACAAGTTACCCTATTTCGATTTCGAGCAAGTCCAATGCGCCAAACAGATCGCCGCATGGACCAAGCAGGGCGCGCGAGTTACCGATCTAAAAAAACAACTCGATGAGTTCGGCGACCGCATCGCAAACCGTAGCTTGATCGATCTGGATATCCGAATCGATGGCCGCCGTATCCTGCTTTGCGATGAAGGAAAATTGATCGGATCCCAAGGCCAGTTGCATTTGGATTTTGATGAGCCCTCCGATGGCCAGCACGATCCAGAGGGACCGCCCAGTATCCTGGTGATGGCTCCACCGGGTGGGAATGCAGGACTGCTCGATGTCCAAGACCGGCCATCGCTGGAAATCGGGCAAGACAGCGGGACTTGGACCAAGGATGCCATGCTGGCAGCTGCCGAGGAACTCGAAGATGCCGGACGTATCGACGAAGCGATCGAATGGCACCGAGTGATTTTGGCCAAATATGTTCCTACCGCCGATATCGTTTTTGGTCTGGGGGAATTGCTGCTCAGGTCCGGTGAGGTTCAAGCCGCACGAGAACGATTCTACAATGCGATCGAAATCGACGAAGACTTTGTCGAAGCCCGAGCCAGTTTGGGCTGCGTGCTGGCCGAAACCGGTCAACTCGATCTAGCTGTTGCTGCTTTCGAAGGTGCGCTAGCAAAAGATGATCGATACCCCGATGTCCATTACCATCTAGCAAGGTCTCTGGATGAACTCGGACGCAGCGATCAAGCAACCAAACACTGGTTGAGATTCCTGCAACTCTCACCGCAAAGCCCTTGGGCCGACGAAGCTCTGGAAAGATTGGGTAGAAGCTAAGCTAAACCCTCGTTAACGAACTTGACGCTTCGCAGCGCCAGTTGCGATCGGATCGACAATCGGTGGCAAGCTCGGCTTGACCTGCTCCTGGGAATCCGACACTGCAATGGCTAACCAACCATACTCCATCTGCAGCTGCGATACCTTCATTCCTTGAGCTAATGGATTGCTCATCAAGGAATCAGCAACCATCGGAATGTTCGTGTTCCCAGCAAAAACCTTCGTGAATATCGCCCGAATCGGGAACCGATCCTTGGACCCCAACCGATGACCATCAACACTGATCAGCGGATCGCGCTCAAGCGATGCTTGCAACCCATCCACCGTGGGGATGTAAGAAGTCTTGACGGTGAAGTTCTTTAACTGAATGCGACCGGTTTGCTCTAAAGAAGCGATCCTAAGTGTCAGCCACATTCGGCCCCGATCAAACTCGATAACCATGGGGTGAACATCCATGAATCGGATCACGACATCCTCGGGGGTATCCTCTGGCAACTCGAAAGCCGGTTGCTGAAGAATCTCCGAGATCTTGTCGGCCAACTGCCGGATCGTCCAATCCCGGTCGGTCGGTATGGCCTGGGCAATCAAGTTGTTGATTGCTGATTGATGCAACTGCAAAGACAACAAGCTTTCCGAGGGTGCCAAGGGCCTAGGGGTATAAGCAGCGATCTGATTGACCCCTGCAACGCGATACCGCGCGACCAATCGGGTATCGGTCGACTGCATATCGAGAATCATCGGCTGAAGATCCAGAGCGTGCAGAGGCCCGATGAGCCGCTTGTCGTATTGCTCCTGAGCACGGTCGATGTTGGTCTGAAGCTGTTTGTTGAACTCATCGTCGGTCTGCTTGGCGATCAGCCGCTGCGAAATCCTCTTGGCAATCGGCTTTTTCTCGTTGAACTCCTGCTTGGCCACATAGCGGACCATATCACCAAAGATGGGGAGCTGATCCCAATTGGTCGAGAATTTACGCAGCGATTCCTGAGACTGCACGCTTGCTGGTTGCCCGTTGATCGACAGCGAACTGGGATCGACTCTTACCTCTCGAACGGATTGGACTTTGGCGTTGCTAGAATTGTAGAAGGTCGCACCGCTACGACTGCTGCGCGTATTGGATTGAATGTTGCCATCAAGATTCAAACCCACTTTCCAACCTGTCGTATCGGGTAGAAAATCAATGCGCAAATTGGTTTGTATCTTGCTGGCCCCTTGAGTGTCGGCCCCGAGGATTTTCTGTTGGACCGGCCGTGTGCTGACTTGATCCCTGGGCAGCAATCGGTTCACAAAATCCTCAGATACACTCAGGCGAACATTCGCATTGCGATACTGCTGGTTCAGAGCGTTTGCGATCGAGTACTGGGGCTGCGAATCCGAGAACCTCAGCGACTGGATCACCTGAGCAATATCTTCACCACAGCGATGCACCGAAACTTCTTCGATCGATTCAATATCCAAAAGCAATTTGCGATAGTCGACCGGACGTACCGTCAACGGACGAATGTTTTCTGCCAGCGCTTGTATCTCGCGACTGGTAAGCACCTTCTTTTGATCCTCAGAGATCCTGCTGAACGTCAACCGCCCCAGAAATTCCTGAGCGATTTCCATCTGCTCGGCCGGCTCGAGCACCTGACCGCTGGCAAGACGATCGATTTGATCGAGCAAAAGAAACTCTGTCCAGTTATCAACATCCGAAGTACCTTTTAATGCCCAGCGGACCTGCGCCAAATCCTCTGCGAGCCTCGCATAATCCAATTGCGAACCAACCGTCGAGACCAACTTCTCGCCCCCCAGTTTGAGTGAATCGGAATTCATGCACTCATGGACCTTGGACCAAACAATCGCCCGACGCCCCACCGCATGGGCCAACTGCGAAACACCGATGGCCTGCTGTGTCTGTGACTCCAAATTCGACTCCGCCCATGCAAATCCTCGTGCCGCCAGCGCCCGAGCTTGCTCAAGCAACTGGGCGGAACGATCCGAACCGATAGGGATTTGGGCAAACGTCTCAAAGAGTCGCTGAACATCGCTTGGCCAACCCGCGATTTCCTGCGATTGCAACTGCATGGCAGGATCCATAAGCCCCGAACACTGGGACAAAAGGCTCATCGCAAGTGGCCAATGGCGATTGCTTTGAACCGAACTCGATACCACCGGACGCTGAAACAGCGGATCTGTCGATTTGGTGACCAAGACCTCTGGGTCCTGAGATGGCGCTGCCACGGCAGACGAAATGTTGCGAATAGCACCGCCGGTGCTAGATCCCTCTTTGGCCGCTATCCATGCAGTAGGTCGACTCGACTCAAAAGGATTGCTCCACGGATGCGATACCGGTGCTGTGATCCGAACCCCACTGCTGGGCTCGACCATCGCAATCGATGTCGGGGCAGGAGTTCTATACGTACTCAAATTGGACCGTACGGCCAAGTCCTGCTGGGAATACGTATCCATCAGGATCGGTTCGGACACGATCTTGGACTTGGCCACCGGGGTTTCGATGGTCTGAACCACCGTAGTCCTCTCGGGGAATTGGACCCCGCGCTTCTTGGGCGCAACCAAATCCGGCCCAAACAAAAACAAAAAGGAAGCGACGATAGCTGCCAAGAGTGCAAAGATCCACCCGCTAACACTCTTTGTTGACCTAATCGTCATCCGTGAATCCCCTAGGACAGCTCAGATTACGTGGCTCTGCCGCGACGGCTCCACCGATGGCCCCGCGGAGCGTCTGATGTCACCCCTCGTCCTTTCGTTTTCGACCTTCAACCCCCCAACGATGAAAACACTCTGGAACGAATTCGCCCAGTATTCCCAAACACGCTACCCCCCTGTAACGCCTAGATAAAATGGGAGGACCTTTAGATTTGCTAGCATGCAATCGATCCCATTTTTGATAGGATGATGCACCGACCAGATGGCCTACATCCCATCTGAAGGATTCTCACCTTGAATTATTCGAGTCGCTAATCATGAAATGCTACTACTTGGCCCTCCTAGGGATCGGCCATCTGATTTCCCCGGCCGCCTTTGGACAAACTGCAAACCAAGCGGGTGAGGCTCAAGCGAAAGGACCAAGACCGGTGCAGATCCAGGACATGTTCAAGTATGTTCGGTACGCGGATGCTCAACTAAGCCCAGACGGAAAATCCGTGGTTTACCAAGCCACCAAGTTCGGGGATCCTGCCAAGAACATCAAATCGACCAACCTATACCGAGTCGACTTGCAGGATGGCAGATCCACCCAAGTCACCACTTCGGTCAAGTCCGACACGCATCCAAGGTTTTCCCCAGATGGCAAGCAATTGCTGTTTGAATCCACTCGAGATGGCACGTCCCAATTGTACATTCTGGATTCTTCAACCCTTGGCGAAGCCAGACAACTCACTGGGATTGCCACAGGTGCCTCTACGGGAATTTGGTCCCCCGATGGCAAACGCATCGCGTTTGTCTCGACGGTCCGTCCGGAATTGAGCAACTTGCCGTTTGCCGAGTCCGACGCCAAGAACAAAGAGGCAGACGATCTAGCTGCATCCAGTCCGGTGAAAGCCAAGATCTTCACCCGACTGTTTTACCGACACTGGGATTCGTATGTCGAGGACAAGCGTCAGCACTTGTTTGTCATCAATGCTGACGGGACCCAGTGCCGTGATGTAACTCCTGGCGATAGAGACGCTTATCCAACCAGCATGACATTCAGCGCCGGAGATGACTTTTGTTTCTCTCCCGACGGAAAGTATCTGATCATCTCTGCGGTGCCAGCCCAAGCAGAAAGTTGGACGACCAATTACGATCTTTGCCGAATCGACCTGAGTAATCCATCGAGCCATTGGCAAACGCTCACCCCCTCGAATGCAGCCGCCGATTGCAATCCCAAGTTCAGTCCCAGCGGCAAGAAAATGGCTTACCGAGCCCAAGCTCGGGCCACTTACGAAGCCGACAAATGGAACTTGATGGTCGTTGATTGCAATCCAGACGGCAGTTGGATCGGTGCCCCAAAAGCCTGGACGCAAAACATCGATCGTTCGGTCGGTGAATACAGTTGGCTCAGCGACGAAACGATCGCTTTTGTCGCAGAGCAAAACGGAGCCACAGCGCTCTTTAGTGTCGATGCAAAGTCGGATCCAGTGCAAGTCCCTTTGCAGTTTCCAGACGATCTTGGAGGTCCGAACCGGGCCGGCCAAATCACCTCGATGCACACCCAATCCGACCAAGTTGTGATTGCCCGAGCAACGATGAATGGTCCTGCAGAAATCTACATCGGCAAGAAATCTGATTTAGCAAAAGTTCCTCTTCGCAAGATCACCCGTGAGAACGATCCTCTTGCGGCCTCCTTGGAACGAGCCGTTCCCGAATCGGTGTCGGTCGATGTCCAAGGGGATCAAGCCATGCAAATGTGGATCCTCAAACCGCCGGGCTTCGACGCTTCGAAAAAATGGCCTGTCGCTTACCTGATCCACGGGGGCCCCCAAGGGGCTTGGGAAGACGGTTGGAGCTTTCGATGGAATCCTCAATTATGGGCAGCCCAAGGCTACGTGGTGGTGCTTCCGAATCCTCGCGGGTCGACCGGTTTTGGACAGAAATTCTGCGATGAAATCAGCGGCGACTGGGGTGGAAAATGCTATCGGGACTTGGTCGCCGGCCTGGAAATGGTCAAAAAACTGCCTTACGTGGATCCTGCTCGCATCGGTTCTGCCGGGGCGAGCTTCGGCGGGTATATGCAAGATTGGTTCGCCGTCAACGAGATCTCCAAAGACCTTCGATGCCTGATCAGCCACTGCAGCGTTTATAACTTTGAAAGCATGTGGGGTACGACCGACGAGCTATGGTTCGATGAGTTCGAGCACGGTGGATTGCCATGGGAAATCCCGGGAAAATATAGGGAGTTTAGCCCTCACACGTTGGCTGGCAATCTGAGTAAGTACAAAACACCCATGCTCGTTATCCACAACGATCTGGATTTCCGTTGCCCGATCGGCCAAGGCCATGAATTGTTCCAGGCGTTGCAACGCCAAGGTGTCCCGAGCCGATTTGTGAATTTCCCCGATGAAGGCCACTGGGTGAGCAAATCTGCCAACAGCATCGCATGGCACAACGAAGTGTTCGCTTGGCTGAAAAAGTATTGCCCACCAGGTGGCAGATAACATGGGGGCATCCTTGGATACATTGGATCGGAAATCAGGCCTGGGACTGCACTGGAAAATCCTCATCGGGATGGCCATCGGCGCGTTGACCGGCATCGCTTGCAATCTGATGGTGCGAGGTCAAGGTCCTGAGGCTATCGCCAAGTTGAAATGGTTTGCCGATACCTTTACCTTCCCAATCGGAAATCTATTTCTGCGATTGATCTTTATGGTCGTCGTGCCGCTTGTCTTCTGCGCTTTGACATTGGGCGTCGCGGAGATTGGGGATGTTCGGAAACTTGGGCGACTCGGCATGCGCACCTTGGTCATGACGCTGATCTTTTCAACCGCCTCGGTCTTGATCGGCCTGACTCTTGCCAATGTCCTTCAACCAGGAAACTTGATCACCCAGGAAAGTCGCGAGGCGCTCAAAGAGCAATACGCCGAAGACGCCAGCAAGAGCATCAAGTCGGCCAGCAAAGCCAAATCGATCACCGACACCATTTTGGATATCATCCCCAAGAATCCTCTGCAAGAAGCCGTCGGTGCCCTCGATGGTTCTTCCCCAGGCAGTGGAATGCTGGGTGTGATGTTCTTTTCTCTGTGCTTTGGAATCGCACTGACGGTGATTCCCTCAGATCGATCGGAGCCTGTTCTGGAAGTCTTACGAGGTGTGTATGAAACGGTCATGGTGATCATCTCGGCTGCGATGAAGCTTGCTCCTATCGGAGTGGCTGCCTTGGTTTTCTCGATCTCTGCGGTCCTGGGACTGCAATTCTTCGTGGCCCTCTCCGGGTACGTCGTGGCGGTGCTGACAGGCCTATCGATCCACATGCTTGTCGTCTATTCCCTGGCCGTTTGGCTCATCGCAGGTCGGAACCCGATCGCGTTTTTCAAAGACATCATCGAGGTCATTTTGACGGCCTTTGCAACCTCTAGCTCCAACGCCACCTTGCCTACCTCGCTTCGCGTGGTCGAGGAAAAACTCAAACTTGATCCCAAGGTTGGGCGGTTTGTTTTAACCATTGGATCGACAGCCAATCAAAACGGCACAGCCCTATACGAAGGAATGACGGTGCTGTTTCTAGCTCAAGTTTTCGGACAAAACCTAGACCTGACACAGCAGTTGACCGTAGTATTACTAAGCGTTCTTGCAGGCATCGGTACGGCTGGGGTTCCCGGTGGCTCTCTGCCACTGGTGGTCCTGGTCCTTCAGACAATCGATGTGCCAGCCGAAGGCATCGGGATTATCATGGGAGTCGATCGACTCTTGGATATGTCTCGCACCACCGTCAACGTCGTGGGCGATGTCGCTATCGCCGCCTGTGTCGATGGATGGGAACACCAACACCAACCCAACTGAGTTATCATTCCTTAGTTTGTGCGTAAGGCCAAGGTCGATGGTTCTCCTTACCGCCCTAAAGACACCTGGACTCCTTGGTACAACTTGCGCTTTGCTCCTGTGTATCTTGCCCGCAAGCCGCGCGGACTTTGTCGTGTACCGTCTGCCGGGAACCCAAGTCACCGTGCTGCTCGAAGGTAAAACCAAAGGAGTCGGACACGGAACCTTCGAGTACACCCACCCTTCCTTGGGTATCCTGACCTTCAGCCATGACTCTGCTTTGATCATCAAAGCTCCCACCAAGTCCGAAGAGTATCGACGGCTTTGGAACCAAGCTCGCCAAGACTCATCCTTTGAAGCTTACATCCAAGCCGCCCGATTCGCCATCCGAAGCGGCTTGCTCGATGAGTTCAAAGAGTGCTGCAACGCAGCTTATAAAATCCAACCCGAGCATCCGACCATGCTACGCCTGCTTGAAGCCCGCAAGAGGATCAAAGAACCCCTCGGACACTGGGAGCAATGCCAAAAGGAACTTCGCGAGTCGGTCCCTCTTTCCACGATGAAGTTCGCGCAGAGCGAGCACTATCTACTGCTGCACGACACCGGCGAGAACAAAGTCGGCAGGACCCGACAAACGCGTGCTCAAAGCCGATTGGAATTGCTCGAAAAAGTCTACGAATCGTATTTCATGAAGTTCGCCCTCGAAGGCATCGTGCTCGATACTCCCAAAGAACCCATGAAAGTCGTTCTCTTCGGCCAAGAACAAGACTATGTCAGCTACACCCAACAACGCGACAGTGCCTTGATCGGTGCCCTTGGGTATTGGTCCGCCCAAGACAATATCGCGGTGTTCTTCGATCAAGGAACCACCCAACGCATGAAGGCGCTCGAGGAACACGCCAAGGAACTCCAAAAGAACAAAATGAGGTCTCGCGGTTCTCCACAAGCCAAAGATGCAGCCTACCTAGCCAACACCGTCGAACTGCTAGTGAAACTTACCCGACAAGGAGATGACATCGAAGTCGTTTCGCACGAAGCAACCCATCAACTTGCCGGCAACTCCGGAATCATGCCACGCAACAAAGTTGCACTGCGTTGGGCGCACGAAGGTCTAGCGACCTATTTCGAAACCTCCAGCGATGCCCTCTGGGGAGGTATCGGTGCGGTCAACGAAAGCCGCCTGAAAAGCTATTACCGCGTCTCCTCGGATCCACGACGCAGCGACATCGGCCTGCTGGTCTGCGACGGCCTTTTCGATCTTGCTCAAAACCAACAAGAAGAAGCCGATGTGTACGGTCAAGCCTGGGGACTGACCCATTTCCTCATGGAACGACGCTTCGATGACCTCATGGATTACTATCGAAAAATCTCCGCCATCGAATCGTCCAACCAAACCATCACTCGCGGTGACTTGGTCAAACTCTTCAGCGAATCTTTCGGCGATCTAAAGCTTCTGCAATCCCAGTGGCAAGCCCACATGCGGGAACTCAAAACCGATCTGGATCGCGCCAAAGTAGACCGATAAGCCCCACCTCAGATCAACCCGACCCAAGACACTCTGCCATCTGCAGAGCACCAGGGGTCTGAGACCAATCCAGAACTCCCAACGCACAGCGCACCTGCTCAAGCTGCTCGGGAACCGATAACGCTTCGTCCACAAACAATATCGCCCGATCACCAACCCGAACCAATCCACCCCGCACCCCAGCGAGCCACTCGCTACGCACCTGAATCCCTTCTTCTTGGGCGATTGCTAGCATTGTTTCGAGCGTTTCCAAGCTGTTCATAGCGATTGGATTTCCGAGGTTTAATGAAAACAGAGTCATCGAGCAAGTTTCCGAAATATTTCCTAGCACAATTGCTCAGTCCGTCGCAATCCTGGTGCATACCGATGCCCAAGAATCCGATACTCATCCTATGGACCAAAACAAAATACCCACATCGGTTGATTCGGATTCGCAGCGTTGGATCCAAGAGCTTCAAGAACGCTTGGTGCAGTGCGAACGCCTTGCGGCCGTCGGTGAGCTGACGAGCACCACCACGCATGAGTTCAATAACATCCTCATGACCATCTTGAATTACGCCAAACTGGGACTGCGTCACAAGGATGACGCGACGCGGGAAAAAGCCCTGGCTCGCATCCTCGATGCAGCCAATCGCGGAGCGAAAATCACCAGCTTGGTCCTGGGCCTTTCCCGATCCTCTTCGGGAAGCCTCGACCCGGTCGATCTGGTAGCAATCGTCCAAGACGCCTTGGTCCTGCTTGAAAAGGAACTTCAAAAATACCGCATCCATGTTGAAAAAGAGTTTTCCAGCGTCCCTAACATTCTGGGTTCTGCTGGCCAACTTCAACGCCTCCTGCTGAACCTGATCACCAATGCCCGACAAGCGATGAAAGAAAACGGGACGCTCCGTATTGTGGTCAAGCATGACGCTAAAACCAACTCGGTGGTCCTTACCGTCAGAGACAATGGTTCAGGGATTCCCAAAGAAGTCCTACCTAAGATCTTCGATCGGTTCTTTACGACCAAGTCTGGGCCGGATGCATCGGGCAAAGGGGGCACAGGCCTTGGCCTGTCGGCTTGCAAGCAGATCATCGACGAGCACAAGGGCCGTATCCGAGTCGAGAGCACGGTGGGCAAAGGAACCGCCTTTACTATCCGATTCCCCGCGGCTGCGATGGCAAGGGCCACACCAGCGGCCTAGCCTCCTAACGCGTTGCTTCCCTTCGGGCGTAGAAGAGCCAGTAGGTCACCGGGATCACAAAGAGTGTAAAGATCGTGCTGGCAATAAGCCCGAAAATCAGCGACCATCCCAAACCGGAGAAGATCGGATCGAGGGTGATCGGAATGGCCGATAACATCGCTGCTCCGGCCGTCAGCAAGATCGGTCGCAAACGCACAACCCGACTCTCTAGGATCGCGTCGAACAACGGCCGACCATTGCGAACTGCTTGTTCCATAAAGTCCACCAAGATGATCGAATCCCGCGTGACGATCCCCGAAAGTGCGATCATCCCAATCATGGCCGTTGCTGTGAAATAGACCGGATCGGCATAGCCTCCAACATTCGTTGCCGCGATCTGATTGAGCATATAAAAGCCGGGCATGACTCCCAGTACAGTCAATGGAATAGCAAGCATCACAATGACGGGTATCAAGAACGATCCGGTCTGAGCGACCAGGATGATATAAATCAAAACCATCGCGGCTCCAAAGGCCAATCCCAAGTCGCGGAAGACATCCAAGGTGATCTGCCATTCGCCTTCCCCAGAGAAACGGGCAGTAAGGCCTTCTTGCAACCCCCAAGCAATTCCAGAACCGTTGGCAAGGAAGGTTCGAGACCCAACCTTTCTCGCCGTTGTTTGGGCAACAAACGATCCGCCCGCCTGCATTCCAGTAGGTATTTCTTGATCGGCCAACACATCGACAATGCAGTCGGCGGGTGGACGGCCAGCCGTCTCGGCCATAACGTAAGCGACCCGCTGTAGATTCTTGTGATAGATCGTTTGCCCGACACTATCTTGTTGCCAATAACCGATCTCGGTCAATCGCACCAAGGATCCGCTGTGCCCGCGAACAGCGATCTGACTCAGTTCCAGTGGGTCCTGCCTGAGCGCCTGTGGCAGTCGAACGACAATCTCCAATGGCCTGCGTTCTGCGGGTACCCTAAGCAATCCGCTGGTCTCGCCGACGGAGGCTGTCCGCACTGCAGCAGCAATATCGCTGACGCTGATTCCGGCCAACGCAGCCTTTTCCTGATCGGGAACAAACGTCAGTCGCACCATGGGAGCTTCGGACATATCGTCGACTTCAACCACTCCAGGCTCTTGCTCGAGCCGCTTCTTGACAACCTTGGCCGAAGCAAGCAGGTCGTCATAGGAGGTTTCGGATTGCCCGTAGACTTCCGCCACGATCGATGCCAAGACCGGTGGTCCCGGCGGTAGTTCTACCAACCGGAGCTTGCCGCCGGCTCGCTGGGCCAACTGAGTCAATTCATCGCGCAGCCTCAGTGTGATCGCATGACTTTGCTGCACGCGATTCTTCTTGCCGACAAGATTGACTCGTATCTCCCCCTGATGGGTCGCACCGCGAAGATAATAGTGTCGCACCAATCCGTTGAAATCGATCGGGCTGGGGCATCCCACATAGCTGGTGTAGTCGATCACCTCGGGTTCCCCAGCGATGCGATCTTCGATCTGTTGAAGGACCGCCGAAGTCCTCTCTAGCGTCGTGCCTTCGTCCATGTCCAAGAGCACCAGAAACTCATTCTTGTTATCGAAGGGCAGCATCTTCAGTGGCACCATCCGCAGAGCACCAAGCCCCATGGCGGCAAAGGTCAAAACCCCAATGATCGCAAGAAAACCAAGAGCTCTCAGACGGTTCTTCAGCAGCGGGGCCATGATTGGTTTGAAAATCCGATACAGCAACGTCTTGCTGACTGCCTCCGGGTCGTAGGCCGCATGGTTACCGACGCTATCGGTCCCCCCCGAAGTCTCGGTGGTTGCCTCGTCGCTGTGCTCAAAACCATGCTTGAGCACATGGTAGCTCAGCCAGGGCGTGATCGTAAATGCAACGACCATCGACATGAGCATCGCCACCGGTACGTTCAATGCCATCGGGGACATGTATGGCCCCATCATGCCGGTGATAAAGAACATCGGCAAGAAACTGACGATAACGGCCAGCGTAGCACTGATCAGCGGCGGTCGAATCTCCGCGACAGCTTCAAGCACAATCCGCCGCGATGCTCTCTTCTTCTCATGGAAATGCCTTGCGATGTTCTCGACGTCAACGATCGGGTCATCGACCAGCAAACCCAAGGCCAGGATCAATGCAAAGAGTGTGACTCGATTGATCGTAAACCCAAAGAGCAAATTGACAAACAAGGTCAAACCAAAAACCACAGGAACGGCGATAGCCACAATGAAGGCCTCGCGCCAGCCCATGCCAATGGTCAGCAGCAGTATCACAATCAGGATCGCGATTCCCAACGCCTCGATCAACTCGTTGACTTTTTCGTTAGCGGTAAGCCCAGCGTTGCGGCTGATGATCAAATCCACATCGTCTGGCAAAACACTCTCTCGCAACCTCTCGGCTTGGTCGATCACCAAATTCGATACCCAGACTGCGTTGGCACCTTTTTGTTTCGAAATCGCAATCGTGACTGCAGGCCTGCTGTGCCGCTGTCGGTGAGAATCTGGCGAGGCCCCATGGATGTCTTGGTGATGGCCACCAAGAAAGGTTCCCGGAGTTCCCTCATGCTGCGGGAATTCCGATGCGGCACCCCAACCATGACGGACATACGTGCGCGGCTCGGGGGCTGAATCGATCACCCTTGCGATGTCTTTCAAATACACCGGCATTCCCTGGAATACTCCGACGACCAAGTCGCTCAGCTGGCCAGGATAACGGAGACCAGCCGACGTGCGAAGCTGGATCTGCATGTCGGACCTTGCAATCTGATCACCAGGTGACACATCGTTGGCCGCTCGAATGGCCCGCTGAACATCGCTGAGGGTGAGCTGATAAGCCTGCAACCGATCTGGCGAAACTTCGACTTGAACCACCCTCGATTCGCCACCGACGATATACGCTCGATTGACATTGCGAATGGTTGCAAGTCGTTCGATAAGCTCTTCGCTGATTCGACGCAACTGAAAACTATCGTCGCTTGCACCCTGGAGCGTCAGCGTCACGATCGGAACATCGTCGATCTCGACAGGTTTGAGGATCCAGTCTCGCACGGCCGAAGGGATCGAATCTTGGTTCTCGTTGAGCTTCTTAAAAAGCTTGACCAAACTGCGTTCTCGATCTTGACCGACGTAGAATCGCACCGTGATGACCGCTTGGTCATCACGCGACATGCTATAGACATACTCGACCCCATCGATCTGGGAGAGCATCCGCTCCAAGGGGGTCGAAACTAGCTGCTCGACCTGCTTGGAATCGTAACCAGGCGCGTTGACAAAGATGTCCGCAAGCGGCACGACGATCTGAGGATCTTCTTCGCGCGGGGTAAACCACAAGGCCGCTAAGCCGACCAATGATGCCGCGATGATCAGAATGATCGACAGATTGCTGTCGACAAAGGCCCGAACGATTCCTGATAGAAAGTCGTTTGGCCCATGATCTTGTGATGGAGATTTGGACACTATCGAACCTCCGCCGCAGTTTTGCGCACCAGGAGAATTTCTCCTTCTCGTACGCCTGCTAGGATCTGGACTTGATCTCCATACTCGCGGCCCAACTGCACATTGCGACGGCGCACGTGTCCATCCTCGGCGATGTTGACCATCGCCAACTGACCAATGCGCGTGATGGAGTCTTGAGGTACCAAGATCGCCGGTTCAGTACCCAAGGGCAATTTGAGTCTACCGAACATTCCACTGTAGATCCCTTCAGGCAATGCCCCTTTGACTTTGACCTCGAAGGAGTGTGTGGCCGAATCAGCCTGCGGCACCACTTCGCTTATGGTCGCTTGGGTCTCAAACTTCAGCGCATCCAAACTCGCGTTGATGCTTTGACCCGGCTTGAGCGACAGGGCAAGGCTTTCGCGGACTTGAGCGACCAGTTGCATTTGTGTCGGATCGTATATCCGGAATAAAACTTGACCCGGCACCGCCGTATCCCCTGCCCTGACTTGCTTGTCGACGATGATGCCGTCAAAAGGAGCAGCGATGGTTGCAAACGACAGTTGGATACGAGCCTCCTCGATCGACTGCTTGGCCCTTTGGACCTCGGCATTGGCAGATCGCAAATCGGCTTCACGAGATTGGTATTCCGACTGCGAAATCGCTGATTGAGCCAACAGCGAATTGGCTCGCTGAAACTCCGATTGAGCTTGAACTTGCCTGGCTTGGGCCGCCACAAGGTTCGAGTCGACCTGGCCCAGCCGAGCTCTTAAGTCTTGATCTTGAAGCTTGACCAAGACCTCACCGGCACGAACTTTCTGACCCGCCGTAACGCTGACCTCCTCGATACGCGCAAGGATTTTGGAAGCCACCGCAGCCTCGTGAACCGCTTGGATCGTCCCAACGGCCGTCTCGTACCGAGGGATGTCCACCGACTTCAAAGCCACAAGCTCGGCACCCTGCGGGATCGTCCGCGGCGGAGGATCTGCCAAGCCGTGGACCTTAGGGTGAAAAATTCCCGCCGCCCACAAGAGCATCCATAGGACCGCCGCAAGGCCAATAAGCACCAACAACCAGGACCTCAGCTCGCGCAGCAACACCGCAAGTCCAGCCAATCGAGTATTCATCGCTTTGTTCATTCTGTAAGTGGGGCGGAGCCTTTACGACTTGGCTTGATTCCAGGGCATTTTGGCAAGGCACATACCCATCATGCAGCTATCAAAAAGACCTGCATGCAGCAGGCCTGCTCCCATCAAACCCGATAGAACGGCCCATCGAGTATCATGAACCAATGCCAGTAACGAAAAAAGAAAGATCAAAGAGCCTGCCAGCATGCGAACTTGGCGATCCAACGCAATGGTTTTTTTGCCTCGGGTGACCGGCAAGCCGGCTTGGTCCCAAGCCATCGTGCCACCTTCGACATTCACGACGTTGCTCAGTCCTGAGCCGAGCAGGCTCTGGCAAGCCTGACTGCCCCGCGCACCAGATCGGCAAATCACATAGATCGGCTCTGTCGAATTTGGATCCACTCCAAGGGCCGAAGGACTGAGCTTATCGAGCGGGATGTTTTTAGCGATGTCGACATGAATCTCTTGGTACTCCGCCGGGGTTCGCACATCGACCAAGTGGATCGATTTGCCTTGCGTCATCAGTTCAAAAAGTTGCTTCGGAGAGATGGTCTGGTTGGACATCGGAGGTGGTCTTGTGGATAGAGGAACGATTGGAAGGATTTAGGTCGATAATGGATTTGTCGATGATTTACTTTTTGGCACCGAAGCGGTCTTCGATGCACTGAAGGATATTTTTCAGGTGGGGTTCGATGACCTCGTAGTAAACCTTTCTGCCGTCGCGTTTGCTGGCTAGGAATCCGCATCGTTGCATGAGCCGAAGGTGTTCGGAGGCCATGGGGGTGGGGATCTCGCAGGCTTGGGCCAGTTCGGTGACCGTGAACTGTTGGGCCATGAGCATTTGCAGCATGCGCAGGCGGTGCGGGTGGGCCAAGACCCTTAAGCATTCGGCGGCTTGGCCAAGCGATTCCAGACTCGTTAGTTTGACTTTGGTCGTAGACATTGCGGTTTCCTTCCAGAGCCCATCGGTTGCGGTTGGATCCGCGCGGATCTCCCTTATTTCAATATATCGGAACTTAGCTAACTATCCAATAGTAATTGGTTGAAAATGGGGCGAATGTTCAGAGAATGCAGGCAAATAGTGCTTGGACTGGGCTGTCCGGGGCTGGGGAATGGGTATGTTTTTGGCTTGACAGTTTCGGCCCGTGGCTTACACTTTCGCGTCCTAACTTTGCCTTGGCAAACGCGGGGCAGCGCACAAAAAGCGTTGGAAGCGTTCAAAACGCTCAAAGCAATGATTGGCCCCGTCGTCTAGAGGCCTAGGACATCGCCCTTTCACGGCGGTAACACGGGTTCGACTCCCGTCGGGGTCACTGCTTGAACATCCATGAGGCATCTGCCACCATCAACACCCAGCAAAACGCTGGGTGTTTTGGTTTCTGCTCCGCTCAAGCCCCAAGGCACCGGCGAATTACGCCCAACGCTTGCGCTTGATCGGCTAACAACAGCCGGCCCTTCGGGCCTGAAAACCAAACAGCCAAGTGATTTCGGAGAAATCACCGACTGTGTTTACCAGCTTACAATCAGAAAACATCTCCCCGATCTGATCCGGTCGACCGAGATCCGTAATCGCATCGGATAGTCCAATCTGTACGGCAGGAGAGAAGTATTCGAGGATGCCTCGCCAAGTACTCTCATCGTTTGCACCACCTAGATGGCATTCGTCGACAATGATGATGTCGAAGAAATCGGGAGGGTATTCGCCGAAGTAGGGTGACGGCTCTCCGTCTTCGGTTGGCCCACACATAAAGGTCTGGAAGATGGTGAAGAACAAACTGCCGTTCTTCGGAACCTTGCCTTTCTTCTTGATGTCACCCGGCTCTATCGTCCGTTTGCTACCCGTCTTCGAAGAGTGGATTCGGGATGTAACCCACGCGCTCCAAGTTATCGAATGAAATCTTTTTGAAACACAGAGACACAGAGAGCACAGAGCCTTGAGGACCTTGCTCTCTCTGTGTCCTTTGTGTCTCTGTGTTTTCGATCTTTGAACCCTTTCAAATCAATTTATGCACTCTCAGAGGTGGGTTACAGTGACTTCATAAACCACTGTCAACACGTTCTTGAATCTCAAAGTTACCGACACAGGCTCAGTGGGAATACGCTTGCCGCGCTGGCACTTCGACGGTATTTAGTCGTCATGAAAACGGAAAACCAATCTGGCGCGATGCGGAACGTGGCTTTCTTGGACCAGCAGTTTGAGTCCAAGCGGGATCGGAATGCTCGCCAGCATGTTCGTAGCATTCGCGGTTTTTTTGCTCGGCGTTTCTATGCGAAACAAACTGGTTGCTTATTCATCAATGCTACCGGGATTCGCTTGGTTTGCTTCATGCTCAATTCTCGGGACTACCGAGTCGTACTTGACCGACACCCTAACGCACTCTCAGGGCTGACACCTAAACGGCATCGTCGCGAGCTTGTCAAGTAAAAATTTCAAGATTGCTCCCGTCGGGCGCAATCCGAAGCGGAGGTTATTGGATAGTCGACGTTCGAATATCAAACTGGAGAACTCGTTCAAACACGGTGTGTGTGTCGATCTTTATGTATTGAAGGAATGAAAAGAGGTAAGATTCGATGGGCATTCAATCAAAAGCCACTGCATTGGGAGCCATGTTCCTTGGATTACTGACACACACGGCCTTGGCCAGTGTTATAGGTCTGTGGACCTTCGAAGGTGGAAGCTTGAAGGATTCGACCGGTAATTTCAGCGACTTGACGCTTCATGGCAGTGCAACGATATCGAATGGGGAGTTGGTAGTTTCTAGTCAACCTGGAGTAATCCAAGTTCCAACGGGTTGGGCTGGAACCAATGGGACGTATTCCGGGCCAACAATTTCTAACAAGACCATGGTCGTTTGGTTGACGCTTACAAGCATCAGTAACAAACAGGGGTATGGTTCGGCGATGACAATCGATTCATTAACGACAGATAAATTTGATGGGATGGTCTTCGGAGAATTTCAGACCGATCGCTGGGCAGCCGGCAGCAATACAGCAACTCGATCCCAAAACTTCAATCCCGGATTCCAGGAGACGACGACTGGAACGATGTTTCAATTGGCGTATTCCT
>JAGWZB010000261.1 GCA_018969045.1 Planctomycetota bacterium
CAATCAGCTGGGTAGCTCCATCGGCCAGGGGATGAAGGACCAAATTCTCAAGTTTGGCTACCGCTGGATTCTCTAACTTCCACTGAACTTGATCCGAAACATCGACGGTAATCCCATCGGACCGTGTCGCGACGGCAACGATGTGTTGCAAGTCGTTTTGAGCGCTGATTTTGATCGATGGAGGATAGACCACCAGGGATTTGTAAGAGACGGCGGCCGGAGCCTGCGCTGGGGCTCCAGCAGGCGCGTCTTGAGCAATCGCTTGGACAAGCCCAACGCCAAAGCTTGACAGGGGCGCGCCGATAATCAACAGTGTTCGTGCTAAGTTAAAAAATCGCATGATTGGATATCTGGTAGTCGGGTATTTACTACGGACTAAGGCTTGGTGCCTTTTTGTTGACGAAGTTGTTCAAGACGGCTTAGGGGCTTCTCTGCCGGTGCGGCAGGAGCAGGGGTCGGCATGGGGGCCGCTGCTGCTGGGGCAGGGGGCGGGGCCACGGGAACATCGATCTGGACTTCGGCATTGCCATTGGTCTGAGAAATCAGCCCTTTATCGCTGGTGACCGTGCCGCGAGCCACGATGGTTTTGTAGTTGCCCGCACGCGTCTCGGCCGGGATCGTCAATGGAAAGACCAATTGCTTGGTATCGGCAGCAACTGCAAGTTTTGGAGTTGCGCAGGTCGTTCCAGGGGGCAAACCCAAGATCTCGACCTCTACAGTTCCCTCAGCAGGACGCTTAAGCTCCAAAGCCACGACCACATCGGCTGGCTTGCCCTGCTCGGCCATCGTCTTGGTAAATTTGAATTGGAACAAAGCGTCTTGAACGTCCAGTTCAACGAATTCTGAGGCAATGGTGATTGGACCAAATCCACTATCGGTCGTAGCCAGAACCAGGATTGGAGACTTGCGTATGGCTGCCTGGTTGTTGGCAGTGATGCTCATTTGTACGCTGGTCTGATCGCCAGGGATTGTTACAGGAGACGCACCGACTCCTGGGGGAGCCGTCAAGAGTCGAACATTGATCGGCTTATCAAACCCAGGATTGCGTTTGGCATTGATCGTTAGATTCATCGATCCGTTTCGCACGATCGGGACTTGGGGCTGAACTATCTCGATGTCAAACGGCACCGCATCGACGATGTTGACAGCCAATCGGTCATGCCACATGCCCCAAACATCGACGTTGTTTTGCCCGCGAATCAACTGGGTGCGTTGGTTCAGAAAACCCGTGAGTGTCTTTTCCGGTGAGACTGTTAAGCTAGCCGAGAGGTCGACCAATTTGAATGAATTGGCAGCATCGGGTGCCGCTTTGAAGATCATCTGGATCAAGCTTTGATCGGCAGCGACTAAACCGT
Source organism: Planctomycetota bacterium (assembly GCA_018969045.1). Lineage (GTDB taxonomy): Bacteria > Planctomycetota > Planctomycetia > Pirellulales > Pirellulaceae > JBKCUI01. The sequence goes on from JAGWZB010000261.1 coordinate 1,356, forward strand.
CCGAATGCGTCGCTCCAGCGGGTAGATCCGGAATACTGATTCTTCCTTCGCCTCCAACATTCTTGCGAACCAGATTGGCTTCGACCGCCATACGTGCACCTTTGGGTACATTGACGACTTGCGAAACATATCGCTCTTGTTCGTTCACCGTAGTACCGACTTCGGCTTCCACCGGTGCAATTTCGACTCGGTAGACGAAGTGCTTACCTCCACGACCCAAGTGATCCGAAACGCAAACGGCATACTTGCCGTCTTCGGGAACTTTGAAGCTTAGGTAGCTATCCGGACCACCTTGGTCGTCGTTGGAGGCAAGCCCGCCGGCACCGACTTTGAAAATTTGCAAAACTGGATCGACCTGGGATCGAAGTGGGGTTCGGGCATGGATATTGATATCGAGCTGCTGGTCTTTTTTGGCTTCGAAAACCCAGTAATCTCGGTCTTGATCGGATTCCAAAACCCCATTGAAGGCAACGGGTACAGGGTGGGCCGTTGGGATCGCGTTGTAATCTGAATTTGGTTCGGTTTCCAAAACGTTCGGTAGCGCGTTGATCCGGAGCATGTTGGGTGAAGGGGCGATCAAGCCATTTTGCTGGGACCAAACCCCAGCGGTTTTGGTTCTGGCTTCGGCAGGCATTTCAAAGGTCTCTTGCCAAGTGTTGCCAAGCAGGTCGATGCAAGTGGCCGTCAGAGGTTGTCCGGCAGGGCCCCCCGAAGGAAGAATCGCAACGGGCCTGGGGTATCCCCCGACATGCAAACGGTATTTGCATTGATCGTTCCCACCGAAACTGCTCTCGCGAACTTCGATGATGTAGCGACCCTTGGCAGGTGCAACCATCGATGCCAAGCAATCTTGCTGAAGAAATACCGAGTCGTCGCTGGCGGTGATTTCAAAACGATTCGCATCATAGATCGCCACGTAGGGATCAAAGAAGTTGTTCAAGTAAGCGTGACGCAAGCCTTCGAGCTCAACATTCAATCTTTGACCAGCTTCTAACTCAACCGAGTAATAATCGACATCTTCGTTCAGAACGACTCCATCGATGGTCGAGTTGAAAGGAATCTCCTGCGCTTTGGCAAATTCGCTATTGGGTTCGGTTTCGGCAACCGTGGGCAACGCCGAAACACTAAACAGTCGCATGTTGCTGGTCCCCGTCGCGGTGATGACCCGGAATGGATGCAACTGAGGTTTTGCATCCGCGGCCGCAGCGATCGTCACCTTGATGTTGTTGTCATCGACTTTCGTGATGTTGCTGGCGGTAAGTCCCGGTGTGTAAAACAGCAGTTCCCTAGCATCGCCAAGCCTCGCACCCGATATCTGGACTTCCACCGACTGGCCGCGTTGCACGCCCACTACGGACAAGGAGTTGGCTTCTGGCTGAGAAGCTAGACCTAGGGACAATCCACACAAAAATATCGCTGCGAACACCAATGTGCGCTTTGTAGACGCACCGATCGCCTTCGACCAAATCATCGTACCGACCTCGTCGTATTTCTTAGTAGGGTTAACTCAGGGAGTTAATTCGAGCTTGGGTAGGACCGCTTGTTTGAAGCGAGCATCCTTTAAGCGAGCAAATCGGTGACCACCTTGCCCCCATCGCAAATCTCGATGGGGCGATCTCCCGGGGCCATCAGTTCTTTGTCAGCAACGATACCCAACAGATGGTACATGGTTGTTGCCAAGTCTTCTGGAGAGACAGCATCGAATTCAGGCTCGGTTGCTGTGGCGTCTGAGGATCCGTAGACCAATCCACCTTTCACGCCACCGCCTGCGAGCATCACGCTGAAAACTTTGGGCCAGTGATCACGACCTGCATCGTTGTTGATCTTGGGGGTTCGACCGAATTCACTGCTGACCATGACCAGGGTCTTGCTGAGCAATCCTCGGGATTCCAAGTCTTCGATCAGCGTTGCTAGGGCTTGATCCAACGGCGGCATGTCGCGACGCATGCTCGCAGCGATTTGCCCGTGCATGTCCCAACCTCCGTAGGTGACAGTGACCATGCGAGATCCGGCTTCGACCAAACGGCGAGCCATCAGCAATCGTTGTCCGGCTGCATTGCGTCCGTATTTGTCCCGCAAGGCATTGTCTTCGGCTTCGATGTTGAAGGCCTCCCGGGCAGCATCGCTACTGATAAGCGAGTAGGCTCTTTCGTAGAAGGTATCCATGGCCGTCAGGTTGTCTGACTTTTGCTTGGACTCAAAGTACTCGTTGACGGCTTGGAGCGCCGAGCGTCGACGACCAAACCTAGCCATGTCGACATCGCCTTGCAGGTTCAAGTCTTGGACTTTGAATCCCTTGTTGGCTGGATCTGCGCCCAGGCTAAAGGGCCCGTAGCTGGAACTCAGATAGCCTGAGCCGGAGAATTCATTGGGGTTGTTGGGGATGGCAACATAGGGAGGAAGGTTGTTACGGGGGCCGTACTCGTGACTGATGACCGACCCAAAGCTCGGGTAGGAGAGTGCCGGCGAAGGCTTATAGCCAGTGAACATGTTGTGTGTACCGCGTTCGTGGGCGGCTTCACCGTGCGTCAACGATCGAATCACCGTGAGTTTATCGGAAATGCTCGCCAGACGAGGGACCGTCTCGCAGAAGACATCGCCGGTCTTGGTCTTGATCGTCTTCATCTCCCCGCGATACTCAAGCGGGCTGTAGGGCTTGGGATCAAACGTCTCTTGATGAGCGATGCCTCCGGGCAAGAAAATGTGGATGACACTCTCGGCCTTGGCCTCGATAAAATCGTAGTGCTTTTTGTCCGCCCGAGCTTGCATTCGGAACATGTCGCCTAAAGTTAGGCCCAATCCTCCTACAGCACCGACGGTCAGAAAACCACGACGACCCATGGGGTTACCTAAGCATCTCATCATTGAACTCCTGCACGCGTTTGAAAAAGGGTTGTCAATTGGTGAATGTCAATTCGTACGAAAGCCACTCAAAATCGGATTGCAAAACGCAGTTCGTTTTTTAGGTGGGGGGAAGCCTTTGGGCGCTCACGATAGACGTTGCGGTTTCGTAAGCAATGACTCCATAGGCTTGGAGGGATTACCCCCATTATAGTGTACAGAAGGAGTGCATGTACCCTCAACTTTTTCGATTCTTCCGTCCAAAACGGCATTATTTTTACCTTGTCATCATATAGGCACTCGAAGCGCTCTCGATTCGATACAAACAACAGACCTAGCCCCCAAGTCCATCTCAGAATTGGTCTCAAATAACCATTATTGGCGTTTTTTCCGCCTTTAACCGGGCCGGCTTCATTTGCTTCGGTTGGTTCCAAGGTTAGAACTGGACAAGTCCCTACAATTGCCTCGGTGGAACTCTACAAACTCCCGAGCGGTTTTTCAAAACCTCCGAGGACTTCGAGCATACGATATGGGACATTGGGAAAAATTGGGATTACCCACCGATTTTGACGGCACCGTGCGACTCTTTCCGCTCCCGAATTTGGTAATGTTCCCACACGTTATCCAAGCATTGCACATTTTCGAACCCCGGTACTGCGAGATGCTCAGCGAAGCCATCGAATCAGACCATCTGATCACCATGGCAGTGCTAGAACCGGGCTGGGAATCGCATTTTGAACTGGTTCCCAAGATTTCCAAGAACGTGTGCATTGGCCAAATCGTCTCGCATACGCCCACCGGAGATGGTAGGCACAACATCCTCTTGGCAGGGATCCAGCGAGCAAGGATCATTCAGGAGTTGTCCGAAGATGTTCCTTTCCGAAAAGCAAGGGTGGAGTTGATCGAGGATCAGCCGATGTCGGATGCCCAAGCCGAGGAGGCCGCAAGGATCGACCTGCTTGGAAGGTTCCGGCCCGCGTTGCCCGACGAACTTGCTAACTCCGAAGCCTTCACCGACTTGCTCTCGCAACATATCCCGCTGGGAAGTTTGACGGACGTGATTGCCTATGCACTGAATTTTCCTTCCGCGATCAAGCTGTCGCTATTAGGCCAGCCGAGCGTCGAAATACGCTACCACACTTTGGTCGAGCAACTTTCATTCATGGTTGGCTCGAGCAAATTATCCAAGTCAGGGTATGACAAGCCGGTTCGATCCGTCGACGGCCAAGCACCTCCGTTTAGCGTCAACTAGAGGCTCTATGTCTGGGCTGTCGATTCGCCCTACCTTCGAACTTCGCATCGATTTCTCAAAAGCCGAAGCGATCCGGCGATTTGGCGAAGTGATGAAAGATAAAAAACCGGAGTCCTTGTATGTCGTGCATGGTGAATATTCCGAATTTCATCTCGAAGACCATCTTCACCGTCTTTGGTCCCCTCATCTTTCGGTTTATTTTATCGACATCGATGCGCCCGATGCGTGCAAGCTGATTGGACGTTATGCACCTCGTCCAAATCTTTGGACTTTGATTTGGATCTTCTATTTGGCGTTGTTTTGTTGCATCTTTTTTGCGGTTCTCTTCGGAGGCTCTCAGTGGATGCTAGGTCATTTTCCATGGGGTTGGGTGGTGGCAGTGCCATCGGCGATCCTCTACGCGATGCTTTTTTTAGCAAGCCAAATCGGTCAATCGCTTTGCCACGACCAGATGGACTTGCTGAGAAATCGACTTGATCAAGCACTGCTAGAAGCTGGCTTAATAGGCCAATAGGTGGTCCTCTACGTCTTCCTAAGTACCGCTTGGATGACTTCGCCATGCACATTGGTCAATCGCCTATGGATCCCGTTGTGGTAGTAGGTCAGCTCTGTGTGATCGATCCCAAAGAGGTGCAAGACGGTGGCATGGAAGTCGTGCCATGAAACAGGATCGCTTGCGACTTTCCATCCGATTTCGTCGGATTGGCCGTAAGCGACTCCGGGCTGCAAACCCGCGCCTGCCATCCAGCAGCTAAATGCGTAGCGATTATGATCCCGTCCTGGACCAGCAATATCCGCAGCGGACTGAGAAAAAGGGGTGCGCCCAAACTCAGTTGTGAATAACACCAAGGTGTCTTCGAGCATCCCTCGCGCGTTCAAATCCTCAAGCAGCGCAGCGATGGGCTGATCGATACGACGGGCTTCGGCGGCATGATTCTCCAGCACATTCTCATGCGCGTCCCAACTGGTTCGAGGTGTTCCAGCAATTGGCCCCCCGGAGTACAACTGAACAAAACGGACTCCTTTCTCAAGCAGTCGACGTCCCAGCAAACATCGACGTCCCATGTCGGAGGTTTCGGGATTTCCAAGTCCATACTGGTTGTGAGTCTTTTGCGATTCCTGGTTCAAATCGGCTACATCAGGCACCGACATTTGCATCTTTGCCGCCAACGCATAACTTTGGATCCTTGCAGCAAGCAGATCATCGGTGCTGTGCTGCTTGTAATGGCCGCGATTGAGCATGTCGACCATCGCCCATGTCGCTTGATCCTCTTGCTGGCTGACATCTCGTGCGGGGCGCAAATCCCTGACGGGAGGTCCGCTGGCTTGGAACACCACGCCTTGATGCTGGCCAGGCAAAAAACCATGGGTCCAGTTCGAAGAGCCACCGTTGGGGCCCCCGCGTCCATCGGGCAGGACCACATAAGCGGGCAAATCCTCGGCGCTGGAGCCTAAACCGTAGGAGAGCCAACTGCCCATCGAAGGAAAACCGTTGAACTCAAATCCGCTGTTTTGAAAAAAGAGAGCAGGGGTATGGTTGGCCGACTCGGTCACCATCGAGCGAAATACCGTCAATCGGTCGGCTTG
>JAGWZB010000262.1 GCA_018969045.1 Planctomycetota bacterium
AAAGGCACAGCAGGTTTGGCTCTGATTTTGGTCAAAGGGTAAAGACGGGTCCCCCGACCACCACCTAGAATGAGCGAAGTAACGGATTTTAAATCGATAGCCGACATGTAGCACCTCAGGACCAAAGCAGTCGTAATCTAGCTAGACCAGAACATTCTAGCATGGCACGAGAAAAATAGGGCAAAACACAAGGTATGGAAGCAAAACGGATAGAAAAAGCTCCTATCGAAGATTTGGTAAAACAGTTGGTAGCTGAAAACTCAGTAAGCACCCAGAGCAATCTTGCAGTGACCCAAAAAGTCGCTAGTTGGCTCGAAGCCATAGGGTTTCAAACCGAGTGGATACGATACGACGATCCAGCAGGAATCGCCAAAGCGAGCATCGTCGCCAAAAGAGACGCCAAAAATCCACACCAAGCAAAAGGCTCAGAACGAGGTGGGGCCAGTTATTTAGCCCATACCGACGTGGTACCAGTAGAGGACTGGCATACGGGTTTTAGTGGGCCATTTGAAGCCGTCGAAAAGGAGGGTAGGCTTTACGGACGAGGAACATGCGACATGAAGGGATCTTTGTGCTGCGCAATCCAAGCGGCAGCCAAGATAGATCCATCGGATCAGACGAAACCCATCTACTTTGTTGTTACCGCTGATGAAGAAATAGGGATGCAAGGAGCTCAGCAAGTCCACGAAAGGTCCCAATTATGGAAAGAAATGATTGATTTGGATGTAGCAGGGATCATCGGTGAACCCACCGAAATGCAAGTGGTCCATGCTCACAAGGGAACTTATGGTGTGATACTAAGGTCCATTGGACTGAGCGCCCACACAAGTACAGGGAAAGGGAAGAACGCCAACGAAGCACTCATCCCAGCGTTACCAGAGTTGCTGGAACTTAAAATGCAGACGGAAAACCAAGCTCGATACCAAGATACCCAATTCGATCCACCGACCTTAACGCTCAATATGGTGATCAAGAACGAACCGTTAGCGATCAACGTGACGACGGCTATCGCGGAAGTCCAATTATTCTTTAGGACGATGCCTCAGGTTGATCACCAAACGTTGGTAAAAAACCTTCGCCAAATCCAAGCTAATCATCAACTGCAGTGGATCGACAAAGGGGAAAAACTAAGCTGGAGTGTTTCGCCGGATTCGCCATGGGTACGAGAGCTTTTGGAAATCACAGGTCAAACCACGTCAACAACCGTGTGCTACGGCACCGATGCTTCGGTGTTGCAAAAGCTTCGTCGGCTTGTGGTATGCGGGCCAGGTAGTATCGAGCAAGCTCACCGCAAGGATGAATGGATATCGATCGAGCAATTGCATAAGGCTAGCGAGGTCTACGAGCAAGCCTTTAGAAAGTGGGCTTGTTAAGCCATGTTTCGCATTCTTTTAAAAAAGTACTACCAAGAGTCGATCTTGTTATGGTCCGCGTTGGCATTGGTCCTTTTCTTCTTCCCATGGGTTAGGATTTGGACCGTAAGCCAATTCGAACTGACAGGCTTTGCCCCCCTGATCGAGCAATTCAAAGCGTTCGAGAAATTTGCTCCGGTTCCACTTGAGCAGTTTCTTACTTATCACGGAATCATAGGTATCACTTTCGATGAACCTGTCGTGCTTTTGTGCGTGTTAACCTGGTGTATCGCACGAGGGACGGATGTCGTCAGTGGAGAGCTCAATCGAGGAACCATGGAGATGCTCTTGGGCCAGCCAATCCAGCGATGGAAAATACTAGCCGGCCATGGCTTGGTAACCATCGTGGGCTTGGCCCTTTTATGTATTTTGATTTACTTCGGTATCTATCTAGGTATTCATACCAATTCCACGCCCGTAGCATCGACGTCGAAAGTGAAATTGCCTTGGCTGGAATGGACAGTATCGAATCCATTTGTAGCCAAACAAATGAAGCAAACGCCGCTGAGCGAACTTGCCGACCCTCAGGAGTTCATAGCAGCAACACTCAATCTGTTTTCGCTGGGGTTTGCCGTTTTAGGCTTGGGAGTCATGGCCAGCAGTTTCGACCAATACCGATGGCGGTCGATCGGAGTCGTAATCGGGATGTATGTCTTGAGTCTCCTGCTTTTTATTCTCTCGAAGTCGACACCTTCGATGGCGATCTTCAAACCGTTTACCTTTCTGTCAGCCTACCAGCCTGCTTGGATGATTCAGCAGATTCATCATCATCCGGATCGTCAGTGGTTTTTCAGCAACAGCCAATTTGCAACATCGTGGCAAGATACCATCGGACCGATGGGATATGTGTCCCTTCTTTTGTTCTTGGGCATCGCGGCCTACCTAGTGGCTTTTTGGCGCTTTGCAACAAGAGATTTGCCAGCCCCTAATTAAGTTCGGTCGCTAATACCGGATCACTTTTTCTTGAGTATCTCAACACTCTGTCCGTCCTTGAGCCCACCGGCTCTGGCCAGTACCACCGTTTCACTAGCATCCAAACCCGATAAGACTTCGACATCATCGCCAACTCGGATGCCTAACTGAATCGAACGTGTGAGGATTTTTCCGTCTATGACTAAGCAACAGTAGGTAGTGTCCCCCTTCTTACCGACAGCTCCTATGGGCAAAGCCAATACGTCTTTCTTTTCAACTAGGGATACTTTTGCTTGGACGAAGGCTCCAGGTAGCAGTTTGTGTTCAGAATTATCCAGTTCTACTTGGATTGGCAAGCATCGACTCTGTGGATCTAAACTCGAAGACAGGCGAGTCACTTTGCCTAGGATCCGCCGAGCTGGCTCAGAAGGAATAGAAAATTCGACCGGGTCCCCAGAACTTCCGAAGTCGACAAAGCTGGCTTCCGCTTCAGGAATATCCACATGGATACGGACCCGGCTTGTATCGCTGATGGTAAGTAGTGGTTGATCGTCGTTCGAGCCAGCAGGTTGAACGTAATGGCCACGATCGACACTTCGCGAAGTGACAATCCCATCGAAGGGTGCCACGATAACCAGGTATCCTGCCATCGTAGCGGCTTGAGCATGTTCACTCACAGCGACAGCTAGTTTGGCTTTGGACGCCTCTAAGTCGGCTTGGGATTGTCCCACCGTCGATTCAGCTTCCAAATGCTTGGCTTGCGCGGAGACCACGACGGCTTGCAATTCTTTTTTGGAAGCTATGGCAGCTTGGTATTGGCTTAACGTTTCATCGGCCTGTTTTTTGGTCACGGTACCTTTGTCAGCAAGTTCAGATATACGCGAACTCTCTGATTTCCATCGGGTCAATTCAGCATCCGCTCGGTCGATCCCAGCAAGGGCTTGTTGCACTTGAGCCAAAGCAGAGCCCACAGCGGCTTGTGCAGCCACCAACGCTGCCTCAGCTTGTTTTACCTGCGCAGTTGCTTGACCAATCAAGCCTTGTTTGGTGACTACGGAATCTTTGTATTCCGGAGCGTTCAAAACAATCAGCGGTTCACCTTGGCGTACCGAATCGCCTATGTCTACAGCGACCGATTCGACATAACCGGAAATCTTTGAAAGAATCGGCGTTTGCTGATAGGCTTCAACGCGTGCTGGCTGCACTGAATACAGTTGCAGTGTTTTACGAGGTACTGAACCGGCCGTTACACGTTCCAATTGAGAAGCAGTGGTTTTTTCCGAGGAAACTGGTTCCATGGATCGATCGACCGGTTTGCAACCTGCCAGAATCGCGGCAAATACAAGCAAATGCAAGTGATACGTGACAACATTGATGTTCATGGTATTAAGTTCCAAAGTAACGACTGTGCGGATCGTCCGGGTCCATCGAAGCTGAACCCAAAGCAGAGTTGGATTGTGCAACGACAAAAAACATGGGCAGCACCAGTAGGGTCGACAAAGTAGCAGCCACCAAACCACCCAGAACAGCTAGTCCCAAAGGCGCATTCTGCTGACCGGCTTCGCCGAAACCCAAAGCCATGGGAATCATCCCAGCGGTCATCGCTAAACTAGTCATCAAAATAGCTCTTAGTCGACTCGAGGAACCCTGGATTGCGCCGAGTTTAGCATCGAGCAATTCAGATCGCTTCTTTTCAGAGAAATCAACTAAGAGGATCGCATTAGCCATCGCCACACCGATGGCCATGATCGCACCGATGAAAGATTGGATGTTGATGGTTGTCTCGGTCCAATAGAGCATCAGCAAGATCCCCGCTAGCACGGCTGGAATGGTTGAGACAGTGACCAAAGCGAGTTTGAGCGACTGAAAGCTCGCAGTCAATAACAGCAGTACAGCGACGATCGCAAGGAGCAGTCCGATCGAGAGTCCAGATTGCATTTCTTGCATGGGAGGAATCTGTCCTCGAACTTCAACCGAGCTTCCAGCAGGTGGGTCGCCAGCAAGCTTAATCGCTGCTCGCACATCTCGAGCTACCCCACCCAAATCTTTACCGACCATATTCGCGGTAAGTGTTACTTGACGTTTCATGTTATAGCGGTCGTATTGACCAGGCATCGAACCTGATTCGATACTTGCAACATCGCGGATCAGAACTTGGCCATCCTGAGTCTTCTTTAGGGGGATACGTCCAAGCTGCTCGGTAGAAGCAACCGTTTCCACGCCAAAGACGGACCGAACGACCGAGCGAGGTATTTCGACTTGAACTTGGTAAGCGATACCGCTTTTAGGATCTGCCCAATAATTGGGTACAACGAAACGGCTTGACGAAGTTGCTGTGACTAAGGCTCGAGAAACATCGACCGGCATGATTCCTGCCAAGCCAGCTTTTTCACGGTCGACATTGACTTGTACTGTAGGATAATTCATCGATTGGCCCAGCTGCAGGTCCCTAAGCGACGGAACGCTTGAAAGGACTTGCCGAAGTTGTTCGGCAAACTCTCTATTTTTCGCAAAATCAGTTCCACTGACGACCACTTCGATAGGTGCGGGAGATCCAAAACTCATGACTTCATTGACGATATCCGAAGGTTCAAAGGAGAACCTAACCTCAGGCATTTCCTGAGTTAGTCGAGCCCGAAGTTTTTCCTTGAGCAGCTCATCTGGGAGTGGAAAACCTTTTTTGAGTCCGACGTATAGAATCGCTTCTTCGGGACCACGCGACCACTGATAAACCGCATTGACCGGAAAGTTGGAGTGGATCATCCCAACGTAACCGAGTGTCAGTGCGATGTTATCTTTACCTAATTCATCGCCGATGAGTTCCAAGGCTTGCTTGGCCAGGGCTTCGGATTTCTCGATATGGGTGCCATCTGGACCTCGCATTCGAAGACGGAATTGGCCGGCGTCGACGACTGGAAAAATGCTTTGCCCAAGCTTGGGTGAAATCGCTATCATGACCGCGACCGTACCGATCAAATAGAGAGGTATTAGGATCCAGCGAGCTTGTATGCAGCGTAAGAGGATCGATTCATAGAATTGGCGCAAACGATCAAACCAACCAACCCCTTGGTGAGTTTTAAAGTCAGCATGTGATTTATGTGGATGCAATAACCAGACCGCTAGTACAGGAACCAGAGTGCTCGATAGTACGTAGGAAGCGATCATCGCAAAACCGACGGCTAACGAGAGCGGGACAAACATCCCTCTTGCTGCCCCTTGCATAAAGAAAGACGAAACAAACACGGCTAAAATACAGAGCATGGCAAGCAAGCGAGGAACGACTGTTTCCAAAGAGCCTTGCTGGACGGCTCGTGCAAGAGGTTCGCCGCGTTGCAGATGAGCGTGGATATTCTCGATCGATACGGTAGCTTCATCGACGAGAATACCGATCGCAAGGGCTAGGCCACCAAGGGTCATTAGGTTGATGGTTTGGCCGGTCAACCAAAGGGCAACGATCGAACATGCGATCGCAAGAGGGATGTTCAACACGACCACAATAGCGCTTCGCCAATCCCTTAGAAACAGCAAGATCATCAAGCCAACCAGCACCGCTCCAAGTGCACCTTCGGCCACCACACTTTGAACCGCGCGGGTGACGAAGGGTGATTGATCGAATTCGAATCGAACATCGATCCCTTCTCCATCTGCGCCCAAGGCTTCTTTCATTTTAGGGATCGCGGTTTTGATTTGTTCGATGACGCTAAGCGTAGACGCATCAGCTCGTTTATTGGCAAGAATGTAGACAGCGCGACGTCCGTTGACCAGCGCGTAACCAGCAGGAGCGTCGGCAGAATCGCTGATGGATCCGACATCGCGGATGTAGACGGGATGTTCTCCAGTTCGGATGGGGATCGTCGAGAGCTGCTGAGGATCCTTGACCACCGAGTTTATCGGTACGATCGGATAAGAATCACCTAGTGGTAAATTGCCAGATGGACTGAGGGTATTTCCTTTGGTCAGTGCCGAGATGATTTCATCCGGAGACATGCTGTAGGACTGTAGTTTCTTGGGGTCGACCGAAATGACGATCGATCTAGCTGAACCACCAAAGGGAGGAGGGGCCGAAACACCAGGTAGATTCGAGAACATGGGGCGGACACGAAACAATGCCAGATCTTGAATCTCAGAGATGCTTCGAGTATCGCTTGACAGGACCAAGTAACCTACAGGAACGCTACCGGTATCGAATCTCATGACGAAAGGGGAAACGGTACCCGGTGGCATGAACGCTTGCGAGCGGTTCACATAGTTGATCGTCTCGGCCATCGCCTGAGTCATATCGGTCTGGGGATGGAAGAACAGTTTCATCAATGCGGTACCTTGGACATTTCGAGATTCCACATGATGGATACTGCTGATGTACAGGAAGTGGTACTCGTAGTAGTTGGTCAGAAATCCTTCCATTTGAGCTGGGTCCATGCCCCCGTAAGGCTGGCAGACATAGATCACTGGAAGGTTGAGTTTCGGGAAAATGTCCACTTCCATCCCTTTGGGAAGTCCATCGGGGTAAGTCCATTTCCACTGCTGAAAGGTTGCGGGTCCGACGGCCAAAAAGCCGGCGATCAGGGTGCTAAGGACCAGGACGACAACGGTAGCGGGGCGGCGCATCGCCGAGAGAATCAGTTGCATGCAACGGGGTGTTTAGCAGGGAGGCGACATGTCAGG
>JAGWZB010000263.1 GCA_018969045.1 Planctomycetota bacterium
CGGTTTTGGACTACTTTTTTTATCGTTGGTTGTCGCTATGCTCTACGGCCTTCTAAGCCGAACTCGATCATGATTTACACTCCAAGCAGCCTTGCTGTCGTCGTTTTTTTGCTAATGGTCATCGGGACCGTCGCTCTCAGTTTTTACTTAGGTTCGAAGGCCAAATCGAGCGCTGGGTACTTTGCTGCCGGTGGCGGTATCCACTGGTTCGTCAATGGAATCGCATTCGCAGGAGACTATCTTTCTGCTGCGTCGTTCCTGGGGATTTGCGGAATGGTCGCATTCTTTGGATTCGATGGGTTCCTGTATTCGATCGGATTTCTTGCTGGCTGGCTTGTGGCTCTACTTGTGATCGCAGAGCCTTTAAAAAGACTGGGGAAATATACCTTTGCCGATGCGCTTGCAAGTAAGTTCCAATCGACTGGAATTCGATCTGCTGCGGGTTTTAGCACTTTGGTTGTCAGCATCGTGTATTTGATTCCCCAGATGGTCGGTGCAGGAGCCTTGGTCAAACCTTTATTGGGTTTGCAATATTGGCAAGGAGTTGTCTTGGTCGGCTCGATCGTCGTGGTTATCGTGGTGACAGCAGGTATGGTATCGACGACCTATGTGCAGTTCCTCAAAGGTGGGTTGCTGGTCCTGTTCTCTCTGATCCTGACTATTTTGGTGCTGGCTCGAGGCATCCAAGTTGCGCCCGGAGTCGCTAGGACACAGCCACAGCGAATCACGGTTGCTTTCGATGGATCCAAACTCATCGATGGCATTCCGTTAGGGCTGAAGTCAGATCAAAAGAACGTAGAGCCCGTCGGTCGAGTTTTGGAGCTTTCTAATGGCAAAACGTCTACAGGTCCGCTTGGGCCGATTCGCTTCTTGAACGAGCTTTCTGGTGCCAGAGTCGAACTTTCGCAAACCAATAAAAAGACGGAAGGCGATAAACCTGTCATCGAGTATGCCCCAAGAGTGGTTCAAGGTTCGGACATGATGTCGCCTGGCAACCATCCAACGTTTAAGGGCATCCGCCAAAAGGAGTGGTATCCCAAGCTTGACTTTATGTCGCTGATGCTCGCGTTGTTTGCTGGAACCGCATCGCTACCTCATATTCTCATCCGTTATTACACGGTCAAAGATCAAGCTTCGGCTCGCAAAAGCACGATTGTCGGAATTGCAGCGATTGGTTTTTTCTATTTACTGACCCTTTATATTGGGTTCGGTGCCATGGTCAGCGGAGCGCTTGATCCAAGCGACTCCAATATGGCAGCCCCATTGCTTGCCAAGAGTTTTTCCGAACTTTTGTTTGCAGCCATCTCGGCCATCGCCTTCACTACGGTGTTGGGTACTGTCAGTGGATTGATCGTCGCTGCGGGAGGTTGCGTGGCGCACGACTTTGTGGCTGGGATGCTAGGAATGCAGCTCAACGATCAGCAACTGATCCGCGTTGCCAAGATCGCTTCGATGGTCGTGGGTGCCTTGGCGATCCTAGCGGGGTTAGCATTCGAGGGGATGAATGTCACCTATTTGGTGGGGTGGGCATTTGCGATCGCGGCCTCTGCAAATCTCCCTGCTTTGCTGATGCTGCTTTTTTACAAAGGAACTACCAAGCAGGGGGTGATTTGGGGCGTTTTGATCGGCACGATCAGTTCAGTGCTGTGGATCGCTCTGTGTCCAGAAATGTACAAAAGCCTCTACGGTCTGGATCCAAAAGAGGCCTTGGTCCCATTTAGCCAGCCTGGAATTGTAACGATTCCATTGAGTTTCATCGTGATCCTCTTGGTCTCGATGTTTACCTCGACAGAACATCGTCAGCCATCGATAGACTAACTCTTGCACTGAATGGTTCGATACCATGCATCGATATGTATTCTTGAAATTGCGAACCTCAACCTATCGCATCGCCTTACTCATTAGAGCTTTGATCTTGGCGATGATTTGGGTTGCCCTGGTTTCCTCGCCTGAGCAAACGATTGGTCAAATCACACCCGAGCAGCTTTCGTCCAAGACGGCTTCCCAGTGGGCGCAATTGGCCAACGAGCAAGGGGATGCGACCCGAGGGGTGAATGTCTTTTACCAGAACAGTCTGGCATGCGCTAGCTGCCATCTATCCAGAGACGCACAAGAGCGTCCTATCGGACCCAATCTCGGCCACATCGCAGAGATTGCTGCCTCTGAGAAGCTTTCCGATGATCAATTGGTTGAATCCATCCTGGAGCCTTCGAAGTCGATTCGTAAAGGATATGAATCGATCTCACTGCGACTCAAGGATGGAGAGTTGACCACGGGGTTGCTGGTCGACAAAGACGCTACTGGTTTGCGGTTAAGAAACGCCAATCGCGAGACGATCGTGATTCCCATGGATCAAGTCGAAGAGTCTGTGACCAGCACACAGTCGCTTATGCCTGCTGGCTTAATGCAGCAACTTAGCAACCAGCAATCCTTTTTGGATTTGATCAAATACTTGATGGTGATTCGGGACCAAGGTCCGAAAGGAGCAGCGAGCTTCCAACCCGATCTTAGCCTATTGGCAGTAACTGTCCCAGAGTACGAATCTCGTATTGACCATTTGGGATTGATTCAGGATTGGAATCAGGATTCTTATGGGCGAGGCCAAGCTGTCTATGTACGCGTGTGCGCTAACTGTCATGGCACGAAAGATCAACTAGGTTCGCTACCTACCGCTCCGCGATTCGCAGAAAGCAAACTCAAGAATGGTAGCGACCCGCTTAGCATGTATCGGACGCTAACTCATGGTTACGGATTCATGGCAGCTCAGACTTGGATGGTCCCAAGTCAAAAGTACGATGTAATTCATTACATCCGTGAAGAGTTTCTCAAGTCCAAACAGAGCGTCGGATCGCTTGCGCTGGATCAGGCTTACTTGAGCAAGCTACCGTTGGGCGACACGCGGGGGCCGGAGCCAAGCAACATCGAAGTTTGGAGCGCGATGGATTATGGAAATATGCTGACGCATTGCTATGAAGTACCTGGCGATCGGCTCAATATCGCCTACAAAGGGATCGCGGTAAGGCTCGATCCAGGTCCTGGGGGGATCAGTCGAGGAAAGCAGTGGATGGTGTTTGATACCGACACGCTGCGTTGGGCGGCTGCTTGGCAAGTTGCCTCTGATAAGCCAAAAGAGGTATTTATCGATTGGAGAGACATCCAATTCAACGGTGAGCACGGAATCCATCCTAGGGTTGTTGGAGATGTCGTCTTTGCAAACGCGGCAGGTCCGGGCTGGGCGAATCCTGACTCGGAGGTACTTTCGTTTTCCGACGAAGCCAGGGTCGTCGGTAGAGACTCTAGGCGTTATGGACCCTTGCCCAAGTCTTGGGGTAAGTTCAATGGACAATTCGTGCATGGTTCCGAAACGATCCTCTCTTATAGCATCGCAGATGCTCAGATTTTGGAATCTCCTAGGATTCTTGGTGTTGGTGGGAAAGAAGAACGCTTTGCTCGGGTGCTTAATGTCGCTCCGCATTCAAAGACCATTCAGATGAGGATCGCCGACTTAGACGACAAGGAGCTTGACCCGAAGCAATATCAATCCTCGATCAGTGAATCCAAGAATGAATCGCGGTTTTCTAGCGGACAACGCGAATTTGGTCTGTGGGGCCAAATCGAAGGGTTGGATTGGACCGTGCATGATCAGATGCTGACGGTATCGATCCGGCCGACTGCAGAGCCCAAGCGGTTTGTTGTTTGGTGCAGCGTTCTTGGTACCAACGAGTCTGCCACCGAGCTATCTTCGAGTGCTGAATTCATGGGGGATCTTGATCTGCTGAGTTCACTCAGGAGCAATACTCCGAGGTGGCCTCAAATCCTAACCACCCGTGCACAGGAGACGTTTGCCAAGGGAGCGTTTGCAGTCGACACGATTGTTTCGCCGGAATCCAACCCGTGGCTGGCTCAGTTTCGATGGAGCGGATTGGATTTCTTTTCGGATGGATCGATGGCCGTTTGCTCCTGGGATGGGGATGTGTGGCATGTGCGTGAAACCTTGGATCAGTCCTCGTGGCAGTGGAAGCGGATGGTCTCAGGGCTTTACCAACCTCTGGGCTTGAAGATTGTCGATGACATGATTTATTTGACGTGTCGGGACCAGTTGGCAGCATTGCATGACTTCAATGCAGACGATCAGATCGACTATGTGGAGTGTTTCAACAATGACCATCAAGTGACCGAGCACTTTCACGAATTTGCGATGGGATTACAGACCGATCAAGCGGGCAATTTTTACTATGCGAAATCTGGTCGTCATGCGCTCAAAGCGGTTGTACCTCAACACGGTACTCTGTTGAAGGTATCCCCGGACGGATCCAAGACCGAGATATTGGCAACAGGGTTTCGGGCTGCAAATGGTGTTTGCTTGAATCCCGACGGGTCGTTCATCGTCACGGACCAAGAGGGTTTTTGGAATCCCAAGAACCGCATCAATTGGGTGACGGTAGATCCTCAAGCAGGACCCAAGTTTTATGGAAACATGTTCGGTTATCACGATGTGACCAACACATCCGATGACGCCATGGAGTCACCGCTGTGCTGGATCACGAATTCTTTTGATCGATCGCCTGCGGAATTGCTCTGGGTCGAGAGCCCAACCTGGGGTGAATTGCAAGGTAGTTTGCTGAATCTCTCGTATGGATATGGCAAGGTGTATTTGGTGTTGCATGAGCAGGTTGGAACCAAGCACCAAGGGGGTATGATTGAACTGCCGATACCGGCGTTTCCCACCGGCGTCATGCGTGGTCGTTTTTCACCTGGAGATCATCATTTGTACCTGTGCGGCATGTTTTCTTGGGCTGGAAATGCCACGTATCCGGGGGGACTTTATCGGCTTCGAAAACAGCACCAGAGCAGCCATCTACCATCAAGGATGCATGCGATCGATGGAGGGGTCGAATTGGTTTTTTCTGATAAACTCGATCCCGATTCGATCACTCCTGCGAATTTTCAGATCGAGCAATGGGGACTCAAACGCAGTGCCAAGTACGGTTCTGATCATATCGATCAGCACATCCTGGAAATCGATCAAATCACGCTCAAAGACTATGGTTGTACGATTCGCATCGACAGCAAGCAGATGAAACCCAGCTGGGGGATGGAAATCCGCTATCAAGTGCGATCCGCAGATGGCAAGCCGTTTGAGGGGAAGATTCACAATACGATCCATCAATTCGGATCGAGATGATGAGTCTCAGTCGATCGTCACCCGGACCGCATCGTTTCTTTTGATGACCAAAGGGCGGTTCTCAGAGCCAAACTCGATATGGCAATCGAGCCAAACCCCTATCGTCGCGTCATTGGGGATACTGATCTTAGCAAGAATCGTGTTACCTTCTCTTTGAATGGACTGAGCTTCGTAGGGACCGACTTGAACCCAATTAGGGTTTCCTTCAGGGATAGGCCGACGGGCGGCATTGGAATCAAACTCGATACGGATCTGATGCGACTTGCCCCGAACCAAGTTCCCAGGCCTTACGGAGGTGATGATCTTGCCGTACTTATCGCCTGGTTGAGTATTGTCTTGCAAAGCGCCACTTGAAACTAAAGCTCTGCGCTGGAAAGCTCGATTATTGCTCGGTTCAACCACTCCGGCATAGCCACCTAGGATGTAGGGGAAACGGTTCGGGGTGACGTGATAGTGATAGCCTCGCACAGGATCGCTATGTCCATTGCAAGCGTCTAAAGCTTGATCGCCTTGTAGCTCCATGGCCATCGTGGTATCGGATTCATAGGGGCCGTATAAAGGGTATCCATCGAATGCAAAGCCAATAATTGGTGAATGCGATTTGCCTTGATCGATGAAGGGTGATTTCACACATGTGGGGTATTTGTGGTAGTGATAGACTCCGGTTTGCTGGGGGTGTCCGCAACAGGAATCCAGCCATACTTCGTCATACCCTGCGACGGCGTTGCGACCTTCCATCTCAAAGGGATTGAAGAAAACGACCCCATTGAGTGACATGCCGATTGGGCCCATGGGAAGTCGGGTGATCGAATCGCTTTTCCGAGGGACCAAAGGTAACCGAAAGGTGAAATCCTGAACCCGAATGGTATTTGGGTTATCGCTATTAGGAAAAATGGCTGTTGGGTGGTTCGGGTAGCCTTGGCTTTTGATGATCAAGTGGTTTTGATCATGAGAGATCTGAAGGTTGGCGATTCCATCTTTATTGGAATCTTTGCAGTGGTAGGAGAACAGATCGAGCCAGCGACCGGCATCTTGATAGTAATACGTTTTTGGTTCTTCTTTGGATACGTACCAATACCCTCCGATCGACTCGACTTGATCTTCCCGAACCTCTACCGACTGCGTGTTGAGCGAAATCTCCTGGGCTGTAACAACGGGTTGAAAAACCGCCAATGCAATCCCTATGGCTAAAGCGAAAGTTGTGTCTAGTATGCGAGTCAACCGTTTTGAATTCATAATATGTTCCTCTGTAGTGTGGGGCCTCTTAAGTATAACCAAATTCCGTCAGTCCATTCGGTTGTCTAAGGACCGCTGATGGGCGCTGATGACCGCTGATGGCAGACTCGCAGGGAATCCGGAGGAACCCATGGTTGTTCTATGAGCGTCCATAAGCGTCGATTAGCGGTCCGTTTTTTTGGGGACCGCTGATGGGCGCTGATGACCGCTGATGGCAGACTCGCAGGGGATCCGGAGGAACCCATGGTTGTTCTATGAGCGTCCATAAGCGTCGATTAGCGGTCTGTTTTTTGGGGACCGCTGATGGTCGTAAATCAGCGGTCAAGTCCGACGGGATTGCTCTGGATTTGCTCAAGAACGGATCGAAGCTGTTGTTTGAAGTTTGGATCTTCAGTTTGCTGGATCATCTGTTCGATCTGCTTTTTCATCATTTCATGAGCATCAGGTCCAGTGAATGCACCACCACCGAAATTATTCGGTCCGGCGCCAACGTTCGTGTTATTAGAATCCGAAG
>JAGWZB010000264.1 GCA_018969045.1 Planctomycetota bacterium
AAGAAAGGTTCATTGGTTTTGGCACAGGCTGCTGAGCAAGCGATCGCCGGCAAGCATCGGCTACTTGGTTTTTTTGGTGCCAAGAATGGGCACTTACCGTTTCAAACGGCCAACGGAGATTACAAACCTGTTGCGACCGTAAAGGGGATTGAAGAGTATTCGTCTGAGGATTTATTGGAGAACCCCAAGTTGAGCGAACTGACTCAGGCAGCCATTGACGTATTAGCAAGTCGCTCGGAGCGGTTTTGGTTGATGGTCGAATCAGGCGATGTGGATTGGGCCAATCACGCTAATGACATCGACTCATCGATCGGCGCGGTCTTCAGTGGAGAAGAAGCGGTGGGTTCGATTTTTCGCTGGATTGAAAAACAGGACGCCTGGGAGGATTCTTTAGTGATCGTCACCGCCGATCACGGACACTATTTCAACCTGGTACAACCCGAAGCGCTTATTCCTACGGCTCGTTAGGAATTTTGGGTAAGTTTCTTGAGCCATGCGAAGGTCGTTTGGATTGGCCACAGGAGATCTGAAACGACTTGTTGCAGTCCTGAAAATCCTTGGAGTGCAAAGGCGTATCCGGTGACCAATACCAATAGGTTCATCGGAACCAGGAACATCCACTGAAACCGCTTCTGGTACTCGATGGACGATTCGTTCGATGATGGATGACGAAGTTGCACGTAGACGCTCAGCAGATGATAAGCGACTCCCAGACCTAGGACGAAACTGCGAAGGAAGGCTGGAAGAAACAGGACGCTCAGGAGCCAAAGCAAAATCGAAGCGGCGGGGAAGAAGTTTGGGCTGGTGCGAATCAACCAATTGTCTTCTGCTGGCCAAGCCTTGGAGTCGGAGTTTTCGCTTGGTTGCTTTTCAGGAAAGCCTAGCTTGGTTTTTCCCCAGCGAAGAATGGTCGAAGTGGGCTGGAGCAGAACAAACGACAGGAGGCTTTGAGTGATTCGACGTTCCCACCGGATGGCTCTAGAGAGGATCTTTGAGGAGATCCACCCTGAGCGAGAAAGGGCAAGGGTTGCAAGAGCACCGGTCCAAAACATCGTTGCGTAGAGTGGATATTGGGTGGATCTGAGCAGCCAAAAAATGGCTGCCCAGACAATCAGTGGGATGAGTGCCGCGAGCAGATAGGTAGCTGGCCATTGAAATCCTCGGACCATACGGTCGACAGTCTTGGCGATCACCGAAAACTCCTCAGGCTTGCAGAAACTCGTGCATCGACTCCCAACGGACCTTGGATTTTAACCCTGTGAGGTTAAGCTTTACCACATCAATTTGTAGCGTTTTCTCATTGAGAGTGTACCTATGTCAAGCGAAGAATTTGATTTAGTCGTTTTAGGGGCAGGGCCTGGTGGATATGTGGCTGCGATCCGCGCATCGCAACTAGGACTCAAGGTGGCTTGCATCGATGAGAACGACAAGTTTGGAGGAACGTGTTTGAGAGTTGGTTGCATTCCCAGCAAGGCTCTTTTGGAGTCTAGCCATTTGTACCACGACACCAAATCATCGCTTTCTGTCCATGGGATTCAGGTAGGGCAAGTGCAGTTGGATTTGGCTGCGATGATGAAGCGAAAGGAACAGATCGTCCAGACGCTCACGGGTGGAATCGACCTGTTATTCAAGAAGAACAAGGTGACCGGATATCGAGGGCGGGGCGTGGTCTTAGGCCCGAATTTGGTCCAGGCCAATTCGGAGGGTAAGTCCACAGAACTCAGAGCCAAACGGATCATTATTGCGACAGGATCCAAGCCGGCTTCGATGCGGGGTGTCGACGAGGATGGTGTTAGGATTGGAAATTCGACGATGGCTTTGTCCTTCGAGCAAGTGCCCCAGAGGCTCACGGTCATCGGAGGTGGTTACATCGGACTTGAATTAGGGAGTGTATGGAACAGGTTGGGATCGAAGGTGACGGTCCTTGAGGCGCTGGACCGGATCCTTCCGGGGATGGACCAAGAACTAAGCCAACTGGCACAGCGAGCCTTCAGCCGACAGGGAATCGAATTTCGACTGCAGTCCTGGGTTGAGTCGGCCAAGGTTGAAAACGGTCAGTGTATTGTCCGTTGCAAAGGTGCCGAGCCCATCGAGAGCGATCGCGTGCTCTTGGCAACGGGTAGAGTCCCACTGACCCAAGCCATTGGCTTGGAAAACGTCGGGATCGAGACCGACAAGCGAGGGTTCATTCCTGTCGACGCAAATTTCCAAACCAAGGTGTCTGGAATTTACGCATTAGGGGATGTCATTGGAGGAGCGATGCTGGCCCACAAAGCGATGGAAGAGGGGGTTGTGTGCGTCGAGCGAATGCAAGGCATTCACTCTCATTTCAATTACGATTGCATTCCCGCGATCGTGTATACCCACCCTGAGATCGCCACGGTTGGAAAAACCGAGGAGCAGTTAAAAGAAGCTGGGATTCCCTACAAGAAGGGGGTCGGTGCTTACGGTGCCAATGGTCGGGCGCGGACCCTTGGTGAGTCCGAGGGTCGCGTCAAGATACTGGCCGACGCCAAGACCGATCGGGTCTTGGGAGTTCACATTTTGGGGGCTCGCGCTGGTGATTTGATTGCTGAAGCTGCAATAGCGATGGAGTTTGGGGCAAGCAGCGAAGACATCGCTAGAAGTTGCCATGCCCACCCAACGCTAGCAGAGACGGTTCACGAAGCGGCGTTGGCCGTTGAGGGTCGGGCAATTCACTCGGCTTAATCTCCGACTTAGGCCTGCTTGAGAAACTTTAAATTCACCATCTGCGTTGATCAATAAATCCTATGCCTCGATACAATCCTGCTGAAATCGAGCCCAAGTGGCAAGCTTATTGGGAAAAGAACAAGACGTTCCGTTGTCCGGATTTTCCTGATCCGCAAGGCAAGGGGAAGCTATATGTCTTGGATATGTTTCCGTACCCTAGTGGAGCAGGATTGCATGTTGGGCATCCCGAAGGCTACACAGCCACGGATATTTACTGCCGTTACTGGAGAATGCAGGGCAAAACGGTCCTGCATCCGATGGGCTATGATGCTTTTGGGTTGCCCGCCGAGGAGTATGCGATCCGTACCAACACACCGCCCAGGCAGAGCACTGAGGCCAATATTGCTAATTTCACGCGCCAACTCAAGATGCTGGGGTTTTCCTACGATTGGGATCGCGCATTAGCGACTACGGACGTCGAATATTTTCGTTGGACTCAATGGATTTTCTTGGTGCTGTTTGACACTTGGTATGACCCAGATTTGCAAAAAGGCAGGCCCATTAGCCAGTTGCCTATCCCTGAAGCGGTTGCGGTTTTGGGAGACGAAGCGATCGCAAGTTACCAAGACCGCCATCGATTGGCCTACCAAGACGATGCGTTGGTCAATTGGTGCCCTGCCTTGGGAACCGTTCTTGCTAACGAAGAGGTGATCGACGGCAGAAGTGAAAGGGGAGACCACCCAGTCCAGCGCATTCCCCTGAGGCAATGGATGCTGCGCATCACGGCTTATGCAGATCGTCTCTTAGGGGATTTAGAACTGCTCGATTGGTCAGCGGGGATCAAGAAACTGCAAGCGGATTGGATAGGAAAGAGCACGGGGGCGGAAGTCGATTTCCGCATCGTCAAGCAGGATCAAGCCTCCTGCCCAGAGGAGTCGATCCGTGTGTACACGACGCGCCCTGACACACTCTTTGGGGCTACTTACTTGGTCGTTGCCCCAGAGCATCCGTTGGTGGCCAAGATTACACCTGATGCTTATGCAGCTCAGGTCAAAGAGTACTGCGAAGCTGCCTCGTTCAAAAGCGATCGGGATCGCACCGAAGCTGATAAGCAGAAAACTGGTGTATTCACTGGCGCTTATGCCATCAACCCGACGACTCAGCAACCCATTCCTATTTGGGTGGCCGACTATGTTTTGGGCAATTATGGAACCGGCGCGATCATGGCTGTTCCTGCTCATGATGTGCGGGATCACGAGTTTGCTCTGAAATATCGCTTGCCGATCGTTCGGGTTGTCGAACCTCTTGATGCCACGTTGGAGGAATTAGAAAAAATCCGAAGTGGCGAAATTTGTTTTGCTGGCGAAGGTATCGCGGTATCAAGCGGAGAACTCGATGGACTTAGGACCAAGGACGCCAAGGCCAAAGTGATTGCCAGCCTAGAACAGCAGGGATTGGGCCGTGAGGCCGTGAATTACAAATTGAGGGATTGGTTATTCAGTCGACAGCGGTTTTGGGGAGAACCGTTTCCTATCCTCCATGAGCTTGGTCCAGACGGCACCCCCAATGGACAAATCCGAGCCGTTCCCGTTGCTGACCTTCCGGTAGACCTACCTCATCTGGAGGATTACAAACCGCACGGCCGTCCTGAACCACCTTTGGGTAAGGCGGATGCATCATGGCTTTATGTTGAGCTCGATGGAAAAAAATACCGCAGAGAAACCAACACTATGCCGCAATGGGCGGGCTCATGTTGGTACTACTTGCGTTTTATCAGCCCAAGGTGCACCGAAGCGTTCGTCGATCGTGAGCAAGAAGCGGCTTGGATGCCTGTCGATTTATACATAGGCGGAGCCGAGCATGCGGTCTTGCACCTTTTGTATGCGAGATTCTGGCATAAGGTCCTTTACGACCGGGGCTATGTAAGTCATCCCGAACCGTTCCAGAAACTGGTCAATCAAGGAATGATCTTATCGTACGCCTACAAAGATCATCGAGGAGCGTTGGTTCCGGTCGACTTGGTTCAAGAGGATGATCAAGGGGCTGTCAAACACACTCAGACCGGAGAGGAATTGCAAAGGATTGTCGCAAAGATGTCCAAAGCCCTCAAAAATGTCGTCGATCCTGAGGGGGTTGTCCGGGAATACGGAGCCGACGCGCTAAGGCTCTATGAAATGTTTATGGGGCCATTGGAAGCGACTAAACCATGGAGCATGCAGGGGGTCAATGGAGTTCGAAATTTCCTGGATCGTGTTTGGAGACTGGTCGTTGATTCTCGATCTGAGGATTTGAAACTAAGCGAAGCGGTACAAGATATTCCAGCAGGTGCCGAGCATGATCGAGTGGTGCACAGCACGATTGCCGCAGTGACCCAGGACATCGAGAATCTTTCGTTCAATACCGCAATTGCTCGAATGATGGAGTTTGTGAATCACTTCACCAAAGAGTCGGTCCGTCCAAAATCGGCGATGGAGAATCTAACGCTCATGCTAGCCCCCTTTGCACCTCATTTGGCCGAAGAACTCTGGCGGATCCTCGGGCACGACGATTCGCTAGCCTATGCCCCGTGGCCTGAGGCAGACCAGGAGAAGCTCAAAATTGCCTCGGTTGAAGTTCCGATTCAAGTCAACGGCAAGGTCCGAGCCAAGATCGTCATGCCGGTGGGGATCGATAAGCAGCATGCCCAGAGTCTAGCTCTTGACAACGAGCGAGTCGCCGAGCTTTTAGCAGGAAAAGAGATCACTAAAGTGGTCATCATCCCAGGCAAGATGGTCAATTTCGTCATCAAGTCCTAGTAGGATCTGGATCCAATTCCAGAGTTTTGCGACAGACTTGACTTTGAGGCTTACCATGACACCACGACAATCGGTCGCGTGTGCGTTATCGTGTCGTTGTGCCATCCATTCCAGGACGTTATACTCTTTGGAAGGTGTTCAAGGAGTCTACTTATCAAGGAGGGTGGGCGCATGGAAGACAACCATCGTGGTGTAGGGGTTAGTTCCGACATTGTTTTGAGGAGTTACGTTGACAAGAATACTCCCAAGAACGCCTATCGCGCCGTAAGAGGGTACCATTTGGTTTTGATTGGCGTGGTCTTTTTATGGCTGGCTGTTCGGTGCTTGTCGATCGTTGGGTCGCAAGTTTACGGCAACAGTGATGCGGTTCTAGCGATGCTTCCGGTGGAAGTACGCGCAGGAGCCGTTGGGGCATTGATCTGTGTGATTTACTCAGCTTTCGATTTGACGACCTTGTACGGGTTGGTTTTCAAGGAGCGTTGGGGTTGGTGGCTTGGATTGCTGGGGTTGTGTTGGGGAATAACCCTTGGGATTGGAGATGCGCTGATTTCGCTACGTTTGGACCGATTTAGCTGGACATCGGGGTTTCACCTTTTGATTGCCTTCGGGCTGGTTTTGTTTTTTTCTTGGATGATCAAGGTGATGCTTTCCTCGGGGATGAGGGCCAAGTTTGGGGTAGAGGCCAATCCGGCACTGGCCCTTGCATGCACACTGGGCATTGCCGTGATTTTGGGAGTGACCTTGCGATTGCTGGTCGTTTAGAAAGCACTGCGGCTTCGGAGAATCAAACCCAGAGCTTAAGTCGGCCTTGCAAGCGATCGGGGAGAGCTTTATCGACCCATCGAAGGATTTGTGCTTTGTTGTATCGAACGCTGAAGTGCCCGCAGATGATCTGTTCGTTTTGAAAGGTATCCTTTCGATCGACGAAATCATCCAGGTGCATGTGACCATCTTTGTGAATAAGATCTTTGCGATGATCGGGTGCAAGAAAGGTCATCTCAGTGATAAGAATTTTCGCGCGGAACATATCTGGATTACGATCCAGTCCAGCCGGGGCGGTATCTCCTGTGTAGGCGACCAAGGGGATACGAGTCTCCGAAGTGACTTCGACCCCAGAGAGCCGTGCGTCACGAATCTGCTCGCCAGACCAATTGGCAAACTCTTGTTTGAGTTTGCGTCTTTTCTCCCAAACGATAAATCCCAGTGCGGGAATAGAGTGCTTCATCGCGTGAGTGGTCACTGTCAGTTCACGAGTGAGGTCGATTTCTTGGTTTTCGCGGAGGGGAATAAGTTCGCAGGGCATTCTACCTCGATCAAGTCTTGTGATCACCTTTAGCATTTGATCGACGGTTGCCACAGCGTAATCGGGCAAGTAGAGAACCGGGCGTTCCATTTTCATCATTCTTCGCCGGGCGA
>JAGWZB010000265.1 GCA_018969045.1 Planctomycetota bacterium
GGCAATCTTTATTTGATGTTTGAGCAGAAGACGAAAGCTGGATCAAGGCTCGCAGAATTTGAGTCTTTGGAGTTGGGTCAGGAATTTAAAGTCCGCGATGAGTCGCTGGAAGTCACCGAAAAGGCGATCGCCAAGGTGTCTGCGGCAGAGGGCGAAATACCTTGGGCGGTGCGACCTGGATTGAGCCACACGTATGCCGACTTGAAATCAAAACAAGGTTCGATAGGGACCTTGGATTTTTCCGAAGCGACGGTTCGGTTTTATTTTGGGAGCCGAGTGACTCTCGATGCGATCGGGATTACGGCGGAGTCGAATTTAGGCATTCCACAAGAGATCTCAGTTCAAGGCATCCAAGTCAATTGCCCGAACTGCGCGGGCAGTTTGCAGATGAAATTGCCGGACCAATCGCTCCGAATCACTTGCCCAAGTTGCAATGCGCTATTGGATGTGAGAGAGGGAGACCTAGTCTATCTAGATTCCTTGGGGCCCAAGAAGCACACTCCTGTTCTCCCGTTAGGATCCAAAGGGGTCTTATTCGGCAAAGAGTTCATCGTCATCGGATTCCTCAAGCGATTTGTCTTCCATGCTGGTAAGTCTTATCCATGGAGCGAGTATTTGCTTTACAACCCAGAAGTAAAATTCCGTTGGTTGGTTGCGACCCAGGACCACCATTGGTCTTACATTGAGCAAATCGATTATCCAGGAAGTACGCAAGGATCGATCGTCCATTACGACACCAAGTTCTTTAAGTTGTATGACGATGGCACATCGACCGTTAGCTACGTCGTGGGTGAATTCCCTTGGCGTGTGCAGATTGGCGAGCAGACCAAAGTAAAAGACTACATCAGCCCGCCGTTGATGCTCAGCTTTGAGCAGTCAATCGCACAGACCGATTCGGCGGATCCATACGCCGTTATCAATTCCGAAGTCACCGTCTCGAAAGGGACCTATGTCAGTGCAGATGAAATCGAAAAAGGGTTTTCACTAAAAGAAATGCGACGCCCTTTAGGCGTTGGTGCCATCCAACCTGCACCCGTCTTGGGCTATCGGTTTTTAGTCGCGTGCGGAGCTTTTTTAGTCGCACTGATGATCCTGCGTGCGATCGGTGGTCGGATGCATCCGGGTAATCCACCTGACGGTTGGCTGATGACCCTAGCGATCTGGGTTGTGATTGGATTTCCGATTGGAGCGCTGCTCTATCAATGGTCGTTTGAGCTGAAACGATGGCAAGGTAGCGACTTCTCGCCGTATTTGGGTTTGAACCAAGCCAAACAGAATTTCTTTGGAGAGTCCTCATGAATTCGGTTTTTAAGGCGTACTTGATCACCGGCATGATCGCATGTGCGTTGTTTGGGACCGCTGCATTGAGCGGTTGGCATTTGCCAAGCAGCGATTGGGGGGGCACTAGCAGCACTGGCAGTAGCAGTAGCAGCAGTACTCGCAGCAGTAGCAGTCGTAGTATTTTTTTTGGTGGGGGGTCGAGCTCTGGCCGATCCTCGGGTGGTTCTTGGGGTGGAGGAAAGTGATGATGAACGTATTGGTATTTGATCGGATCGCACCGTGGTGTCTTGGACAAGTTCAACCGGTTCCGATCGAGACAGGTTGGGGACTGCTTGTGTACCATCTAAGTGCATCGGCGATCTTCTCTGCGCTTGGCATTTTTGTCTTATTCCTTGCCATCTTTCTGATGGAGCTTTTGACAAAGTTTTCGATAACCAAAGAGATTGTCGATGAGCACAATACCGCGTTGGCGATTATTGTTGCATCGGTGGTTATTGGTATCGCGATGATTATCTCTGCGTCGGTCGTAGGCTGATGCAGAGATGCTCAATCGCGTTCCGTTGTTTCTACTGTATGTGAATGTCTTGGTGATCGCCGTTTGCGGGCTGATTTACGAATTGCTCGCAGGGACGCTTGCCAGTTACATGCTAGGAGATTCGGTCACCCAATTCTCGTTGGTTATCGGAACGTATCTCTCGGCCATGGGGGTCGGAGCGTGGCTTTCGCGTTACATACAGCAGCAACTTGCGCAGGCTTTTGTCGAGATCGAGCTTGCGCTTGCATTTTTGGGGGGATTTTCGGCGCCCCTATTATTCATGGCGTTTCCTTTTGTGGAGTGGTTTCGACCGCTGCTGCTTGGGTTGGTCTTTGCCGTAGGGGTTTTTGTCGGACTTGAGTTACCCTTGCTGATGAGGATTCTCAAAGAACACCTGGATTTCAGCGATTTGGTGTCTAAGGTTTTGGCCTTCGATTATGTCGGAGCGTTGATCGCTTCGATTTTATTCCCGTTGGTTTTTGTTCCTTATCTAGGATTGGTGAGGACTTCCTTGGTCTTTGGAATCCTCAATGCATGTGTGGGCCTTTGGAGCACATTTTTACTTCGGCCTTTGCTACGACCTCATCATGTTTTGAGTTTGAGAATTCGCGCGGCGATCGTTCTGGCGTTGCTTGCAGCGGGTTTCTTTCAAGCTGCTCAAATGACTCGATTTGGGGAGGAAAGCAGTCTTGGAGGAAAAATCATCCATACCGTTGCATCGCCTTACCAACGCATCGCTGTGACGAGTAAGCGAGGTGGATTTCAGCTCTACCTCAACGGTCACTTGCAATTCAATTCGACCGATGAGTATCGCTACCATGAAGCCCTTGTACATCCGGCGCTGCTTGGGATTGACCAGCCCAAGAGAATCTTAGTCTTGGGAGGTGGGGACGGCCTTGCCGTTCGAGAAATACTGCGATACCCGAGTATTCAAAGAGTGGTTTTGGTCGATTTGGATCCGGCGATGACCGATCTATCGAAAAGCTTTCCACCTCTGGTTGCGCTCAACGGAGCTTCGCTTCAGGATCCTCGGGTCGAAGTGATCAATCAAGACGCTTTTTTATGGGTCAACCAGTCGAGCGAACTGTTTGATGCTGTGATCATCGATTTTCCAGATCCAGGAAGCTTTTCGATAGGTAAACTCTACACGACGCACTTTTTTCGAAAGCTCAAGGACCGAATTAGCGCAAATACTTTGGTAAGTATTCAATGCACTTCGCCGTTGGTTGCGCCTCAGTCCTATTGGTGTATCGTCCGCACTCTTGAAGCCGCTGGATTTGTTGTTAAACCGTTTCATGCAAGCGTTCCATCTTTTGGCGTCTGGGGATATGCACTTGCCAGCTTGAGCGACATTCAAATCGATGCCAATCGACTTCCTCCGGATGGCCAATTGCGATTCCTGAACTCAAAAAACCTTGCCGATCTTTTCACGCTGCCTCAAGACATTCGACCACAGACACCCCAGATCAATCGATTGGACAATCAGTCACTGGTCCGTTACTACGATGAGGAATGGCATGGGATCGATTAGTCGGCGAGACCTCATCGCGACGCTCTTGGGGGCTTCGACCGCGACTCTAAGCGGATGTTCCAAGCCACAGGGTCATGATTTCCAAGGCGAACTTTTGGGACAAGATAGCCACCATGGCCACCGGCTTCGCGAATCGAACTTTCGGCCAGACTCGATTCATGATTGGCAAGATGTACCCGTGGTGATTGTCGGAGGAGGGATCGCTGGTCTGTCGGCTGCTTGGAGACTCAAGCGGAGGGGATTTGAGGACTTTGTTCTGCTAGAGCTCGAATCCAAACTCGGTGGGACTTCACGTTCAAGCAACACAGGCAGTTTTCATTATCCTTGGGGTGCTCATTACATCACCACCCCCTTGCCTAGCAATACGGATTTAATCGAGCTATTGATGGAAATGGGCGTTGTCGATGAAATCGCGCCCGATGGAACCCCCATCGTCGGCGAAGAGTATCTGTGCAGAGAACCCGAGGAACGCGTCTTTGCCGGTGGAAAATGGCACGAAGGTCTCTTTCCTGAGTCCATTGCAAGTCCAGACGACATCGACCAATACGCAGCCTTCAACCAGCAGATCAAGTACTGGTCGGATGCTCATGATGCTCAAGGAAAGCGTTTTTTTGATTTACCGATTGCAAACTGCTCAGACGATCCACAAGCGCAGGAACTCGACAAGATATCGATGAGCGACTGGCTGGGTCAGCAGGGTTGGGATTCACCGGTTTTGAAGTGGTTTGTCGATTATGCATGTCGAGATGACTACGGACTTTCGATCGACCGAACCAGTGCTTGGGCCGGCATACTTTATTTTGCAGCCAGATTGAAAAACAAAGACCACATGATGCAGGATGTGATCACCTGGCCCTCAGGCAATGGGCATATCGTCGATTATTTGAGTCAACAATTCGAAAGTCATATCCGAACGCGATTCATGGTCGCTAAGATCCGTCCAAGCGACTTACTAGGTCGCGACGCCAACTGCGAGACAGTTGGCTTGGATTTGGAAACACAGAAGTGGGGTGGCTATCGAGCCAAGCGAGTTATTTGGGCGGGCCCACAATTTGTAGCCAGCCGTGTCATCGATGGATTTCGAAATGGGAATCCTATCAGTTCCACTCCGTTTCGTTATGGTTGGTGGTTGGTCGCTAATGTGCATCTTCGAGATCGCCCTGTGGAACTAGGCGAGTCTCTTTGTTGGGACAACGTCTTATACGATAGCCAATCCTTGGGGTATGTGGTTTCTACTCATCAATCGGGTATTGATCACGGGCCTTGTGTGTGGACATGGTATTATCCTTTTGCCGATCAGCAAACGAAATACTCCCGCGAGCAATTGCTCTTGGTTCCATGGTCCGACTGGGCCGAATTGGTTCTTACCGACTTGCAAAGAGCTCATCCCAAGATTCGTGACTTGGTCACTAGAATCGATGTTTTTCGCTGGGGGCATGCGATGGTTCAGCCTTACCCTGGCTTTGTTTGGAGCCAAACGCGTCGAGATTCCGTTCTCCCTGATCGGAATGTGCATTTTGCCAACACGGATCTTAGTGGTCTGGCACTTATGGAAGAAGCTTTCTATCACGGGGTACGAGCGGCCGACGAGATTCTGAGCGTGCTGTCCTGATTTGTTGGCTGCGCTTATTTACGCTGATTTATTGATGAAAAGCCAGGAAAAAACAGGCTAGTTTGAATCTGTGGCACTCTAGCCACAGGAAAAAAGTTTGAAAAAAGTCAAGGATCACCGCCTTGAAACTTTACGATTCCGGCCAGATCGAACTTAGCGGACTTGGTTTCCGCGAGTCAGTTCACCAATCTAAGGGCAAATGCTATGGCCATCGAACACACCTGCCAGTGCGGCACCAAACTCCGAGTTAAAGATGAGCTGGCCGGCAAAAAAATCAAATGCCCCAAGTGCTCTGAAACATGCACTCTGCCTGCCGGTCAATCGGCTCCGGATCTGATCGGGGTTTCGTGCAAGTGTGGCAAATCCTTCCAAGCCAAGGCGACGATGGCAGGTAAGTCCTTTCAGTGTATCTCCTGCAATCGTACGATTTCGATCCCTCCATTAAAAGGAACCGTCGAAGAGGAATCAGACCCTTTTGCATCGAATCAACCAAGCTCTTCGTCAGGGAACCCTTTTGACGCAAGCTTCCCTGATTTGGGCACCCCGGAAGCGAGCTATGTACCTTACCATGCACCGATAACTGACTCGATCAGCAACAAGGCTCCAAGCTCCAATAAAACAGTGCCTGATTACAGGGGTATTCCCGCAAGACCGGGAATCTCATTGAATTTCAACCAAGATGTACTGATCATCGTGACTGCTGTACTTTGCATCATGTACGGGCTCAGTGGAGGCGGTCAGTTACCCTTCAGAATCTTACCGATGGTTACCTCTGGACACATCTTCACGGTGGGGGGGGCTTTGTCGATGGGTAAATCACTGGTCTGTCTTGGGATTCTCCTGGCCGGCATCGGTTTGTTGAAAGAGGACGACTGGGCGGTGACTGTCGGTCAAATCGCAGCTTCGATGTACTTTGTCCTTGCTTTGATCAACATCGCGTATTTCTTTTTGGCGGGTTCTATGGAAGGCTATCTGTTTAAAAAAGATTACTTGGGCTTTGGAGTCCAGTACTTATCGGTGCTTATTGGTGAATCGATAGCCCCTGCCCTGTTGCTCTACATCACCTTTCGAGGTTCGAATCAACAGTAGGTTGTCGCCTGAGGCTTAAGTAGCATGAAGATAAAAACCAACTGCCCTCAATGCCGCCGCGAGTATTCGGTGAAGTCCAGTTTGCTGGGCAAGAAACTCAAATGCAAATGCGGTGAAGTGTTTCCGCTTCAATCGGCGTCGACGGTCGAGCCCTTGGAGCCATCCCAAGTAGCCTCTCCATCGGGTTTTTGGGACGATAAGTTCGATGAAATCGCAGACGATCTTCCCAAAGAAAAACCCGTAGTCTTTCAAGCTTCAAAGCCTAAGAAACAGGAATTGAGCTTTGAAGCCATACTACCGATGGATCCTTATGTTGGAAATTTCTTTTACGGTGTAGGGTGCTGGTTAGTTGTGTTAGTATTGCTGCCGATTGCAGCAATTGCAGGAGTAGCACTTTTTTGGGTTTCGCCTCTTTTGGTGCTCGTCGCTATTGCCCCTTTCCCGATCTTTGCGGTGGCTGCGAGTATTTATCGATACCGAGCGCACAGTGCGAATCACATCACCTTTTCGATGAAGAACGAAGGTTTGTCGATCCAATTTCACAAAGTGCTTCCGTGGCCCTGCAGAGATCTTTTTATACCCGCCGAATCGATTGAAGAAATCCGTATGGAAACCAATACAGTTCAGGCATCATGGCTTCTGCCTCGAGCCGAATACTCTCACACAACCTACGGCTCCAGATCATCTTACACCTATGTTTTTGTTTATGACTTGAAATGCAAACTCAAGAACAGTCGCTTTGAAACAAGGCTGTTAACCGTCGAAAACAGAGATCTGGCTAAGACCATTC
>JAGWZB010000266.1 GCA_018969045.1 Planctomycetota bacterium
TTAAAAACCCACCAATCATGCAAAACCGATCGATCCTTGTCTACGATACGACTCTCCGTGATGGAACCCAAGGGGAAGGGGTGAGCCTATCCCTGCAAGACAAACTCAATATCGCCGTGAGACTTTCTGAGATCGGCGTCGAGGTGATCGAGGGTGGTTATCCCTTATCCAACGAAAAAGATGCGATGTTCTTTCAAAAGGCCAAGCAACTCAAGCTTGGCTTGAGTCAACTGTCCGCCTTTGGAATGACTCGGCGTCGAGGCATGAAAGCCTCCGAAGATCCTGGAATCGCCGCGTTGCTTGCGGCTGAAACCCCTGTCATTACGATCGTCGGTAAATCTTGGGATTTTCATGCAACCGAAGTCCTCGGAGTCAGCCTTCAGGAAAACCTCGATATGATCGGTCAGACCGTCGAGTATCTCTCCAAATACGCGCAGATTGTTTACGATGCTGAGCACTATTTTGACGGCTATCGAGCCAACTCCCAATACGCGCTGTGCGCTGTCCAAACCGCAGCAAAAGCCGGAGCTAAGTGGATTGTTTTTTGCGATACCAACGGCGGGTCACTTCCTGAACAAGTCTCCAACATCGTTCGCGAATCCCACGCGGCCCTCAAAGACTCAGGAGCGAAATTAGGTATCCATTGCCACAACGATGGCGACCTTGCCACTGCAAACTCCTTGGCGGCGATCGAAGCCGGTTGCGATCAAGTACAAGGTACGATCAACGGGATAGGAGAGCGATGCGGAAACGCGGACTTGATCTGCGTGATCGCAAACCTCCAGTTCAAAAAACAAGGGTATCACGTTCTGAAAAATGAATCGCTTGAGCATTTAACCGAACTATCCAGGTTCGTTTACGAGACCGCAAATCTCGTTCCCAGAAACAGCCAACCCTTCGTAGGACGTAGCGCCTTTGCCCACAAAGGTGGTATGCATGTGCATGCCGTGAACAAATATGCTCATACCTACGAACACATGAATCCAGCTTTGATCGGAAATGAACGCAGAATCCTTGTTAGCGAATTATCCGGAAGATCAAACATTCTGGCCCTGACGCAGAAACTCGGAGGACACCAAGATCGCGAACTCTTAGATCGAATCCTCGATACCGTCGTCAAACAAGAGAATCAAGGTTACCAGTACGAAGCCGCAGAAGCTTCCTTTGATCTATTGGTCAAACAATGCTCAGATACTTTCACGCCTCACTTTGAAACCATCAAGTACCAAATACTCGCCGGTGACTTAGATGCCAAAAAAGGTGGGCAACAGTTTGCCGAAGCTATTTTAAAACTCAAAATTGGCGAAAGAGTTTGCCTCGAAGCCGCCGAAGGACACGGACCCGTCAACGCTCTCGATGCGGTGCTGAAAAAAATCCTAGTTCAGTTCTACCCAAGCATCGAATCGATGCATTTGGTCGATTACAAAGTCCGAGTCGTCAATGGGGAAGCTGGTACGGCAGCAAGAATCCGAGTGAATATCGAAAGCGCTGACGACCATCATTCCTGGCATACCATCGGGGTCAGCGAAAATATTATCGAAGCGTCCTGGGCGGCACTTGTCGATGCCGTCGAATACAAACTACATCGCGATCATTAGCGATCAGCCCAACTCCTAAGCCACCGCTTGCCTTTGGCCGCCATGCGATCAATCCAAGCGGTTTTTGAGCAGAGCCACCCAAGGAAGTTGCATGGTTTGTGCACGAAAGCCGTCGCGGTTGCTCAAAATCTTCTTTGAACCAATCGCCCCACAAAAAATACTCGGGGAACCGGGCCGCAAGCGCCTTCGATGTATAATGAACCAGTCTCCAACCCACCGAGTTTCCATGCGCAAGCACCCGCCTGTTTCTTTTTCATTGACTCTGCTTTGCCGAGCACTGGCCGCTCTTGCCTGCTTGCTTTGCTCGGGCACGACTACCGCTCAAGTCGACTTCCAACGCGATATCGCTCCAATTCTTGATAAACACTGCGTCGAGTGCCACGGTCCAAGCAAACAAAACGCCGATCTGAGGCTCGACCTGCGATCAGCGATTCTCAAAGGTAGTAGCAATGGTCCTGTCCTCGAAATCCATCGAGGCCAACAAAGCAGGTTGATCCAAGTCGTTTCCGGCCAAGACCCAGACTACAAAATGCCCCCCGAAGGCGAATCGCTCAATACCGAGCAAATCGCGCTGCTAAACGATTGGATCGACCAAGGAGCCCTCGGTCCCGATGATTCCCACTTGCTCGAAAAACCCACCCCCTGGAGCTTCAAGCCCATCGCTGATGCATGGCCCGAATGCATGAACCTTTCGATCAATACGTCAACGACCATCGACGCATGGATCGAAAAGAGTCTGCAATCAAAGAACCTGACATTCTCCCCCTTGGCCGATCGTCGCACCTTGATCCGCCGACTGTTCCTCGTAGCGCTTGGAGTTCCACCGACCATCGAAGACGTAGAAGGCTTCATTTCGGACGAAAATCCAGATGCCTACGAACGACTTGTCGATCGCATCCTTGCCGACCCCCGATACGGCGAACGACTCGCTCGCCACTGGTTCGACGTGATTCGATTTGCGGAATCCAATGGGTTCGAAACCAATCGCGTTCGCTACAACGCCTGGCCGTTTCGCGATTATGTCATCGCAGCGTTCAACCAAGATATGCCCTACAACGAGTTCGTCAAACAACAAATCGCCGGCGATGCACTGGGCTCAGAACTCGGCACAGGCTTCCTGGTCGCAGGTACTTACGATATCGTCAAAAGTCCCGATCCAAATCTGACCCTCATGCAAAGACAGGACGAACTCGCAGACTTAATCAATACCACTGGAACCGCATTCTTGGGTCTGACGCTCGGTTGTGCACGCTGCCATGATCATAAGTTCGATCCTATCTCCCAAAAAGATTTCTATGCACTCCAAGCGGTGCTGGCTGGCGTGAACTTCGGCGAACGTACCCTCCCAAGCCAACAAACACCCGAGAATATCCTGAGACTTGAGCAGATCGCTAATGAACGCAAGTCATTGGATTTGGAAATCCAAGCCCTTCGCTCCAAAGCCAATCAAATCGCCCAATCCAAGAATCTACGCCCCGCAGTCTCCCCCAAACTCAACCAAGAATCGTTCGAGCCTATTCTCACGAAATCTGTACGCTTTACCATCAATGCCTCCGGTGGTTCTCAGCCTTGTATCGATGAATGGGAAGTCTTCGACCCGCAAGATAACAACGTAGCCCTGGCCTCCAACGGGGCCATTGCTAGCGCCTCAGGAACACTTCCAGGCCACCCTATTCACCAACTCAAGCACATCAACGACGGGATCACAGGAAACTCCAACAGCTGGATCTCCAATCAGACCGACGCAGGTTGGATCCAGATCGACTTCAAAGAGCCTACTCGTATCTCCCACATGCGATGGGGGCGTGATAGATCCGAGCAGTTCAAGGATCGAACACCTTACCAATACAAAATCGAAGCCCTTACCCAGGAAGATAACCTCCAAGAGCCCTCCTGGAAAACGATCGCTTCCCACCAAGATCGATTGCCTCCATCCAACGATGAACTCGACTCTATCTTCTCCTTTCTGGAACCCACCGAAAAGTCACACTGCATATCGCTTCAAAACAGATCCAAAGAACTGCAGAAAGAACATCAAGCAATCACCCAAGGTCGATTGGTTTGGCTAGGGGCATTCTCCCCTCCACCTGCGATCCATCGTCTTTATCGCGGCGATCCTGCAATGCCCCGAGAAGTCGTCGCGCCGGCAATGGTCCAATCTCTTGATGGACCTACGCTCTCAGAGGAATCACCCGAACAAGCCCGCCGTGTGGCTCTAGCCCAATGGTTGGTCGATCCCAAAAATCCACTGACCGCAAGGGTCATGGTCAATCGACTCTGGCAGTACTCGTTTGGAACCGGTATCGTCGATACTCCAAGCGACTTTGGCGCCAACGGAACCCCACCCGTTCACCCAGAGCTTCTCGATTGGATGGCACGTCGATTGATAGACCAAGACTGGTCGATCAAGCAACTGCACCGAGATATTCTCACCTCTCACACCTTCAAACAGTCCTCGCAACCCAACCCCCAAGGACTCTCTGTCGATGCCGACGCAAGCCTTGTATGGAGGTACCCTCCAAGAAGACTCGAAGCCGAATCGATTCGCGATAGCATCCTGGTCGCAAGCGATGTGATCGACTATCGCATGTGTGGCCCAGGCTTCTACTTGCAACGCGTAGAACCAGATAACGTCTACCGATACTTCCCCAAAGAACAAGTCGGACCCCCTGAGTACCGACGAATGGTCTATTTGACTCGCATCCGTCAAGAACAAGACCCCGTCTTCGGCGCGTTTGACTGCCCTAGCGGCAACCAAGTCGTTCCCAAAAGACCACGTTCCAACACACCCCTGCAATCGCTCAATTTGTTCAATAGCCCATTTGTTATCCAACAAGCAGATCTGTTGGCACAACGCTTGACTCGCACCGCAGGAAACAATGTCGAGCAGCAAATCCAATTGGCCTTCGAAATCCTCTTGGCCCGAAAACCAGACGCCAAAGAACTAGAACTCTCCAAATCCATGATCCAAGAGCAATCGCTGGTCCCTTTTTGCCGAGCCATGCTCAATGCCAGCGAATTCCTTTTCGTTTTTTGATCGATCGATTCAATAGCCCTATATGCAAAACGAACCTGTCTATCCCCGTCGCTGCTTTCTAACCCAGCACCTCGGAAAAATCAGCGGAATGTCTCTTGGAAGCCTCGCGGCACTGGACCTGCTCCAACGCCAAGGTCTCCTAGCGGAATCCTCAGATAAGTCTCCTATTCGCCCTGCAATCAATCCAGCCAGCCCCAATCAAAAACGAAACCCCCATTTCGAACCTCAAGCCAAACAAGTCTTGATGATCTTCTGCGCCGGCGCATGCAGCCATCTGGATACCTTCGACTACAAACCCGCTTTGATCGAAAATCACGATCGCCCAATGCCCGGTTCCGAGAAACTTATCACGTTTCAAGGAGGGCAGGGGACTCTCCAGAAAAGCCCTTGGGAGTTCCGTCCCCGTGGCCAGTCCGGCAAGATGATCTCCGATCTGGTCAGTAACCTGGGTGACTTGGCAGACGAAATGTGCTTCCTTCATTCGCTGACCGGTAAAACCAATACCCACGGTCCCGGCGAAAACTTCATGAATACCGGTTTTACCCTCGATGGATTCCCCAGCATCGGCGCTTGGACCACCTACGCCCTCGGAAGCGAAAACGATAACCTTCCTGCCTACATCGCAATCCCAGACCCCCGAGGTGTCCCCCAATCCAGCGGAAACTGCTGGAACCCTGGTTTCCTACCCGCAGCCTTCCAAGGCACAGATTTCAACGCCGCTGCACCGATACGAAATCTCGCTAAACCAGCAAACATCTCGGACCGGACCGATCGTGCCACTCGAGAGTTTCTCAATCAACTCAACGAGCATCACTTGGAACGATTCCCCGGTGATAGCCAACTGGCCGCACGCATTTCTAGCTACGAACTAGCCGCGAGAATGCAGTTGTCAGTACCTACTGTAAGCGATCTTTCCAACGAAACAGCCGCTACCCTGGCCGATTACGGTGCCGATCAACACGGGTCGGCAGTCCTCGATACCAAAGCCGCCTACGCTCGCAACTGCATTCTCGCACGCCGTTTGATCCAGCAAGGCGTGCGATTCGTTCAACTGTTCAACGGTGCCTACCAAGTCGGCGGCGAAGGTACCAGCAATTGGGACGGTCATAAAATTCTTAAAGATCAATACACCAACCACGCGGAAATCTTTGATCAACCCACCGCAGCACTACTCAAAGACCTCAAACAACGTGGCCTGCTCGAACATACACTCGTCGTCTGGTGCACCGAATTCGGACGTATGCCAACCTTCCAAGCAGGGGCCAAAGGCCGCGATCATAACCCCTCAGGCTTCACCGCTTGGCTCGCAGGCGCAGGAGTCAAAGCCCCCTACAGCTACGGCTCGACCGACGAATTCGGATACAAAGCCGTCGAGAAAATATCCACCGTCTACGATTTCCACGCCACCATCCTGCACCTGCTAGGTCTCGATCACCAACGCCTCAGCTACTACCATAACGGTATCGAACGTCGACTCACCGACGTCCATGGAACCGTCATCCATGAAATCCTCAAATCCTAACTTGGTCTCTATATCCGCGCCTCCCATAGCCCATTTGTCTGAGAATCATACAATCGACTAAGATTTCTTCAGGGAACTCTCCCTTGCTGCGCGACTACCTTCTGGAATGTCAAACCACCAAGCACAGCTCAACCTAAACTACGCAAATTCCCAACCCACAGATTGGGCAACTGCATTCGAGGCCCACCGCAGGTGGCTCTCGACGATCGTCTATGCGCGACTTGCAGACCCCCACGCCGCCGCAGATGTACTCCAAGAAGTCGCTCTAGCGGCTATCAGTCAACCTAATCGACCTTTTTCCCAAGATAAGATCGCTCCATGGCTCTATCGAATCACGCTAAGGAAGATCGTTAACCACCATCGCGCCACCGGCAGAAGAAAACGACTGCTCGAATCCTTGGCAAACCAATCCAATCCCATTCCACCACAAGACCACCTGCAGCCTGATTCCTGGCTCCTAAGAGTAGAAGCCCAAGCATCCATCCAGCATGGCCTAGCTCGATTGAATCCCCAAGATCGACAACTGCTACTGCTCAAATACACCGAAGACTGGGGGTACGAGCAACTGGCCCAACACTTGGGCGTCTCTGTCAAAACCATCGAATACCGACTGCTCAAAGCACGACGTGCCCTGCGATCAGAACTATCGAAAACACACCTCACTCCCGAACCGATG
>JAGWZB010000267.1 GCA_018969045.1 Planctomycetota bacterium
TCACAAAGACAATCCGATCCGAGCGTTGGCATGGAATGCTCAGAGAAATTCTCCTATGAGCCTCTCGGGAGATAAACCCATCGAGAAGTGGGGAGATCTTGGTGTCGATGGACCACTAGGTGATAAAACCATCACCAATGTGGTCATCGTGCCCTCGCACGGTCTGAGAACGGTTGCTGACGGTCTGTTGAACCTCAAAGACCGTCCAAATGCGGCGTTGATTCAGAAAGAGAATCAACCCGATATCGTGGACACCGTTGCTGCTACACCAGAAGCCATCGCGGTGGTCAGTGCCAATCGGGCATTCAACGATTCGGTCCGCTCCCTGGCAATCGCCCTCGACGGTCAAAGGATCATCTCGCCAAGAAATACCCAAGCCGTCGACTTGGGATACCCGTTACTGCGCAAGCTCAGCGTCGTCGTCAGTGTCGATCAGCAAGGCAAACTAACCCCAGTGGTCGAGGAGTGGACTAAGTTCATCCTCAGCCGATCAGGCCAAGAAATCCTCATCAAAGACGGCTTGGTTCCACTGGATCGATCGGACATCGCAACCCAACAAGAGCGATTGGGCTGGGAACAACTTAAATAGACGACGGAATCCAAGGATAGATTATGTTCTTTACAACACCATTAAGTCGGCATTGGCAAAGTCTCTTTTTTGCAATGGTTGCTTTAGCAACACTTCCAACCATTAGCTTAGCTCAGGACGATCGCAATCGAGACGGTTCGATCAATGATCCGTTTGCGGACAACGGAGGCCAAGAGGGCTTTGCCCAAGGCCGATACCTGCCACCCGGACAGCGTCCACCGACCAATTTTCGACTTGGGATCTACTCTCGCAATACCGACACGGGAGTACTGGTAACGAGCGTCAATGCTGGATCTGTTGCACAGCAGTCAGGGATCGAAGCTCAAGACGTCATCATCGCAGTCAATGGCTACCAAGTCGGGATTATCAACGGGAGGACTTACGACATTGCTGAGGAATTGGCTCGTCGCGTTGACTCCCAAGGACGCGTCTTGCTGCTGGTCCGAAACCATCGCGACGGCAGGCTTGTCAATATCCCGGTCCAGTTCTACGGAAATGCTCCAGGTATGGCTGCATCGGTATACGCTAGCGCCAACACCGCCAATCGACCCGCCGTTCAGCCAGGAATGATGCTCATCGCGCGTGTCATCGACACTTCCTTTCCCCAATGGCAAAAC
This sequence comes from Planctomycetota bacterium, assembly GCA_018969045.1. Classification (GTDB taxonomy): domain Bacteria; phylum Planctomycetota; class Planctomycetia; order Pirellulales; family Pirellulaceae; genus JBKCUI01. The sequence goes on from JAGWZB010000267.1 coordinate 1,207, forward strand.
GTCTCTCTAGGGGAAACCCAAGTTCCATTGACAGGTCGATGGCCCATCGATTTCCAAATCGACTTGGACCCATCCCAAATTCGCCCCGACCATCGCTATGCATTGGATGTCAAAGTCGTTCAGCGCGGTTACACCGTCTTGCAAATGAACTCGCCGGCCGCAATCAGTTTCAATAACGGCAATCCCAGAGTTGCAGTCACGCTGGTATCTCCCCAAGGTCCACAGCCAGGTGGGGTTCCGCCTGGAATATCCAATCGCCCGATCGATCAAATCGGAATGTGGTACCAGCAATTAGTGGGTCGACCGATGAACGACCGAGAGAGCCAAGTATGGCAACGGGAGCTGGCCAAAGGGAAATCGCTCGATGAAATCTACGCAACAGTCCTTGCTAGTTCCGAGTACTACGATCGATTCCGTGGCAACATGGACCTTTACATCAATGAGATCTACCGAACTCTCTTTGGTAGATCTGCGACTGCCAACGAAGTCGTTGCACTTCGCAGTCGGTTATCACAACCGGCTGAACTACGAATCCCCGTTATTTTGAACCTTGTTCGACAACGGACGGTCCGGTAGGCTCGTCTCATGCGATCGACCGGAAGTTGGAAGAATCGGACAGCGGTGATCAGCGGCGGCTCCAATGGCTTAGGACGATCTCTTGCTCTGACCTTGGCCGAGCAAGGGGCCAATCTGGTGATCCTCGGTCGAGATCCAGAGCGACTCAAGGCGGTTGAGAAACAAGCCCTCGAGCTCGGAGCAAGCGGCGTATCGACCCTTTCGATGGATCTATGTGATGTATCGGAAACCGAGGTTGCACTGGGGCAAAACCAAGGTGAGTCGCTGCGTGATATTCTAGCTGTTGTTGGTTGTGATCTTCTGATCAACGCCGTAGGCAAATCGGATCGAGGACTCCTCGGACAACTCTCGCAGAGTGACCTCCTCGAGCAGTTCGAATTGAATGTTCTTTCGACCCATAAGATGACCAAACTGTGTTGGTCAGCGCTCTGTGCAAAACAGGGCGTTGTCGTCAACATCGCATCCCTTGCAGGGATCGTCTCTGGACCGGCTATGGGAGGGTATTCGATGGCCAAACACGCCTTGGTTGGTTTGCACCGCCAATGGCGACTGGAATCGGAGTCGACCGGTGTCCATTTTCTATTAGTATGCCCAGGCCCTATCGCCCGCGAAGACTCCAGCCATCGTTACGAACAGCTTACACAATCCAGAGGACTTGATCCTGCAACGCAGTCCCCAGGGGGTGGAGTCGCCCTGAGTCGTCTGGATCCAAACGACCTGAGCCGACAGATTCTCAAAGCGGCCCAAGAGCGAAGGCTCGAACTGGTCGTTCCGGGTAAGGTCCGCATCCTGGCCATGCTTGCTGCGGTTTGGCCAAGTCTTGCGGACAAGATTATTCGCAAAAAAATGAAACGATCTTAGAATTTCTTGCCATCGAGGAGTTGTCATGTCAAAACTCAAACGTGCTTGTGCATTTGCCGTTTCGATCGGGTTGTCGTTCGCCAGTGTGTTTTTTGTGCCTGGGATGGCAAGCGCCCAAGACACCTCGGTGGAATCAGCACCGATTCCCAAGAAAGGGGTGGTTGGATTATCCGCCGAGCAGATCGCAGAGATCGACCGATGGATTGAGCAAGCTCGACAAACATGGCAAGTTCCCGGGCTGTCCGTGGCGGTCGTCTGGAACGATAAGGTGTTGATCAGCAAAGGCTATGGCGTCAGGGATGTGGGCAAGACCGAGGCAGTCGACGATCAAACGCTTTTCGCCATTGCATCAAACTCGAAAGCATTCACCGCCGATGCTTTGGCCATTTTGGTCGATGAAGGGAAACTGCGATGGGATGATCGCGTACAGAAACACTTGCCATGGTTTCGACTTTCTGATCCGCTTGCCAGCAACGACATCCGTGTGCGAGATTTGCTGTGCCACCGCAGTGGTCTTGGAACCTTCAGCGGCGATTTGCTCTGGTGGGGAACCTCTTATTCTCCAAAGCAGATCCTGGAGCGAGCTGTGGAATTGAAACCTGAGTTTCCATTTCGGGCCAACTATGGATATTCGAATTTGATGTTTCTTGCGGCTGGCGAAGTCATCGAAACGGTCTCTGAAATGCCTTGGGGGGAGTTCATTCAAACGCGATTGCTCGAGCCGATCCAGATGAGAAGTTCGAAATGGTCGATCAAGCAGCTTGAGGGGCTCGGCAATGTCGCCACACCCCATAAAACCTTTTTGGATCGTTCCGAACCGATCGCGTGGATGAATTGGGATTCGATGGCAGCCGCAGGAGGCATCATCTCGAGCGCTTCGGATATGGCCCGATGGATGCAGTTTCAAATGCGTCAAGGGCAGGACGAAGAGGGCAGGGCGGTTGTAAGCCAATCTCGTATTTATGAAACCATGCAACCCCACTCGATCATCCCGATCTCTCGAAACCGCTCGCAACGAAATCCAACGACCCATTTTCGCGCCTACGGACTTGGTTGGTCTCTTGCAGATTACTACGGCGTTAAGCTTGTTGGGCATGGGGGTGGGTACGATGGAATGTACTCCGAACAGTTAATGATCCCCGAGCATCAATTTGGCGTTGTTGTATTGACCAACAGCATGACACCCATCGGAAACGCGATTGTCCATCAAGTCATAGACCGGTTCCTAGGGGCACCAGATCGCAATTGGAATCAAGAAACACTCGATCAGTTTCGGTCAAGCCGTCAGGAGTTTGACGCTAGAATTCAGAGAGCGACAAAGCCATTGATGGCCATGCAGCAACCGAGTCATCCGCTAGAAAGTTATGTTGGGAACTACCGCTGCGCGATGTATGGAGACGCCAAAGTCAGCTTGGTCGATGGCAAGCTTCGATTGGAGCTGATCCCGTATCCGGATTTGACTGCCGATTTGGAGCTGATGCACTACGACACATTTGCCATCGGCTGGCATAAAAAGTTCGCTTGGTTTGACTCCGGATCGGCCCATTTTGTGTTTGACGCAAAAGCCAATGCAGAATCGATCCGTTTGGACGTCCCGAACGATGACCTCTGGTTCTATGAACTGAACCTCAAGAAAGTTCCTTGAACAAACGGATTATCTAAAATCAGCGATCCTTGGCGGATATCTTGGCCCAAGTATCTTTCAGGGTTACGATGCGATTGAAGACTGGAGCACCAGGCTTGGAATCCACTTCGTCTGCACAGTAGTATCCATTGCGTTCGAATTGAACACGGGTTCCGGGTTGGATCTGAGACAATGCCGGTTCAATCACAGCGTGAAGGATGGTCTTGCTGCTGGGATTGATATTGTCCAAGAATGTCTTGCCCTCGGGTGCCTCTTCTGGCGCATCGGACAGGAAGAGCCGATCGTACAGGCGAACTTCGGCACAGTGTCCGGTCGAAGCTCCAACCCAATGGATCGTACCTTTGACCTTGCGCTCAGCCTCAGGACCTGATCCACTCTTGGTCAGTGGATCGTAGGTGCATTTGAGCTCAACGACTTTACCGGACGAATCCTTGACCACCTCCTGGCACTTGATGATATAAGCATACCGCAGGCGAACTTCACCCCCGGGTTTGAGCCGGAAGAACTTCGATGGAGCATCCTCCATAAAATCTTCCCGCTCAATAAAGAGTGTCTTGGAGAATGGGATCTTGCGACTACCTGCACTTGGATCCTCTGGATTATTGACAGCCTCAAGTTCCTCGACTTGCTCCTGGGGATAATTCGTCAGTGTCACTTTGACCGGATCCAAGATCGCCATGTATCTGGAGGCTTTCTTGTTGAGATCCTCTCGGACGGCATTCTCCAACACCAAAACGTCAATAACTCCGTTGAATCTGGCCACTCCGATGGTCTCGCAAAAATGCCGGATCGACTCGGGTGTGTACCCACGTCGCCTATAACCGCTGATGGTAGGCATCCGAGGGTCATCCCATCCTTCGACATGCTTCTCGGTAACCAACTGCAACAGCTTTCTCTTGCTCATCACGGTATACGAAAGATTCAACCGAGCGAATTCGATTTGCCGCGGATGAAAGATCCTGAGCGTCTTGCAGAACCAATCGTACAACGGTCGATGGTTTTCAAACTCCAAAGTACAAATCGAATGGGTGATTCCTTCGATCGAATCCGATTGGCCGTGAGCCCAATCGTACATCGGGTAAATGCACCAATCGTTTCCAGTGCGATGATGATGCGCAAACATGATCCGATAAAGCACCGGGTCGCGCAGATTGAAGTTCGCCGCCGACATGTCGATCTTGGCCCTAAGCGTTCGGGTCCCTTCGGCAAACTCTCCGTTTTTCATCCTGACAAACAGGTCCAAGTTTTCCTCGATGGATCTGTCTCGGTAGGGGCTGTTTTTGCCCGGCTGGGTCAAAGTACCCCGGTACTCTCGCATTTGCTCGGAACTTAAATCACACACATACGCATGGCCTTCACGAATCAGTTGCAAAGCCCAATCGTAAAGTTGACCAAAGTAATCCGAGGCATAGAAAAGATTATCCCATTGGAAACCCAACCATCGGACGTCTCGTTGAATCGAGTCGACGTACTCCTGGCTTTCTTTGCTCGGATTGGTGTCATCGAAACGCAAATTGCATTGGCCACCATAAGTTTTTGCTAAACCAAAGTTCAAGCAAATGCTCTTGGCATGTCCGATGTGAAGATAGCCATTGGGCTCGGGCGGAAAACGGGTCTGAATCTGCTTACCCTGCAAGGACTCCTTGGTCGCAAAGTCCTTTTCGACTTCGTTCTCAATGAAGTTCTTGTGGTGTGGGTGAGGTTCTTGGTTATCCGCGGAATGGGTCACGATGGTTGATTTCAGAAATAAGTCTTTGGAGTCCGAGTCGTCCGAACGCGAAATTAGAAAATGGGTTTGACCCCATATTGCTGATGGATCTGATTGCAAAGTTTCGGTTGCAATCGCAAACCATGGGCCAGCTCGCGCAGATATTCGATTTCCTCTTTGGTGTCGACGTCGATCGTCGAAAGGGAAGCTGCATACACGGCGGCTTCCATCCCCAAGGGGACCGACCAAGCGAAATCTCGAACGCTCGTCGCGTTGGCAAACTCTTGGCGCAGGAACTGAATCGTCGACTCGTTGGTATTTCCAATCCGTTCGAGGATGGCCTGCTGCTCCTTGGCATCGATCCGTCCGTCAGCCTTTCCGGCGTAGATCATGGCTCGAATCAAAACGACCATTTGCTCTTGTTCCGCTTGAGACAATTGTGGCGGAGCTTGCTTGGGCTGCTGCTGGCCGAAGATGTCGCCTTGGCCACCACCGCTCGAAGACGGGGCTGGTTGACGTTGCTGAGTCGGAGCTTGAGTCGGTGCGCGGTTGCCTACACCGAGCATGTCTTCGAGTTCCGATGCCGAAGGGCTCTTGCTGTTGCCTCGGCCTTCCTTGAGCACGCCTGGGAATTGCACACCCCCGGAACTGCTACCACCTGAACTGGCCGGCCCACCTCCGAGGATGTCTTTGAGAATATCAGTTCCCGAAGGACCACCGCGTCGCTGGCCACCTTGCTGTTGTTGCTGTTGTTGCTGTTGCTGCTGAGCACCTGCGTTTAAAATTTCCGCCAAAATATCGAATGGGTTCATGCTA
>JAGWZB010000268.1 GCA_018969045.1 Planctomycetota bacterium
TAGGTTCGAGAGGTTGTACCCATGGGAATTGCCTTGATGATCGTTGAAAGGAAGGAGAGGAAATCTGCTAATAGAATCATGGAGCTAGGACATCGTGAGGTAGCCCTGCGATCGGTCTGCAAGGGGGAATTCTAAGCAAACAAGGAATCGATCGCGTGGCCTTCTTCGAGCAGATGGTAGGGGCGTCCTTGCGTGTCGGAAGCTTGAAGGTCATGGATCCCGACCGCTTTATAAACTGTCTTGGCGATATCAGCAGGAGAGACTGGATTTTCAGCAGGATATTCTGCGTAACGGTCTGTGGTGCCATAGGTTTGCCCACCACGGATACCGCCCCCTGCAAACAGGACGCTTTGGCAGTGTGTCCAGTGATCCCTACCTGCTCCGCTGGTTCCACCGGAGCGAGGATCACCAATTTTGGGTTTGCGTCCCATTTCACTAGTGACCATGACCAAAGTCTGGTCGAGGAGTCCTCGTTGCTGTAGGTCTATCAGCAGGCCGGAGAACGCTTGGTCGAATTCAGGAAGCAGGTGCTTTTTGAGGCACTCAAAATTGTTGCCATGAGTATCCCATGCTCCTTCACTCTTGCAGGCATCAGCGATCGCTTCATTCTCGCGCCAAAAGACGGTGATGAATGGAACTTGGGCTTCTACCAAGCGTCTTGCGAGCAACAAACTCATCGCATTGACACTGGTCCCATAGAGGTTTCGAGTTGCTTCCGTTTCGGTCGACAGATCGAACGCTTGGGTTGCCTTCGAAGACAGGAGCAGATTCATGGTTCGGTCTTGATGCTTTTTCCAATTCGAATCACTGGCGGCTCGGTCCAGCTCGCGGCGTGCTTGGTTGAATCGCCCTAGAAGCTCTTTACGCGATTGGAGTTGCTGGGCCGACGTTCCACCGGCTAGCGTTAGTGAAGGGGCCTGGAACTGCAAAGGTTTATCATGCGAACCGTCGACAAACAGGGGGTCGAACTCGACCCCTAGACGGGCGGCGAACTGCCCCGGCCGCGTGTAGGGTGCTTTGCTGGGTTTATGAGGAAGCGTGATTGTATTTGGCAATGACGACCGCGAGGGAGTTTTTTTTGCGACAACACAGCCCATCGAAGGCCAATCGTCGGCGTAGGGTCGCCGGTCGTTTCCAAGAGATAGGAACGTTGGATCTGGGACATGTCCGGTCAGATTGTAATAGTATCCAGCGTGGTGATCATTGGTATTGACCGTGGCACCAACGGATCGGACGATCGCAAGCTGGTGCGCTTGTTGCGCAAGCTTTGGTAAATGTTCGCAGAGTTGGATATCCGGAGCTGAGGTGCGGATGGCTTGGAAAGGCCCACGATATTCAATCGGCGCATCGGGCTTCATATCCCAGGTGTCGATGTGGCTCGATCCACCGCAGAGAAAGAACAGGATTACCGATTTGGCTTGTCCACCCGAGGCGTTGGATGCTTTCGAGGCTGCGTGTGCGATTCTCGGGGATCCCCAAGGGAGTCCGGCGACCATACTGCCTGAGGCGACTAGGAAGCTACGTCGATCGAGTTGATTGAATCGGTGCATGATGGGAATCGCAAAACAAGTAAGGCGGTGATAGTCCAATTATACACTGTTTTTCGGACTCATTATGGATCATCGACCTTAGTCACTTCGCCGCCGAGTACCTCAATGAATTGCTTGATCAGTGGATTTGCCATCGCTTCGCGGATGCGTTGTGGTTGTGACGCTTGTTGCAAAGGTTTTGGCTCGATGGCTGTATCGGCTCGGGGGATGTTGGGCATCGGTTTTTCGGTCACGACGAAACTAAGTTTTAGGTCGTGACCGGTCAGGTTCTTGAGACCTTCGGTCAATCTGCGAACATTTTCTGGACTGGAAAACTTGGAGAGGGTCATCTGGGCTTCTTTGGCTAATCTAGCTTCCCAGTGATTCTCCGGGTGGACAATCACATCGAGTAGTAGGCTTGCCAGTTGCCTGGAAAGGCCTTCGAGACCCAGGGCGGCGGTTGCAAAGAGCGAGCGTGGATCGGAATTTTCGCTTTGCGTTGGAATTGGATTGCTATCTGCAACAACCTGGGGATCTGGGGTGTCGGGTTGGGTGATATGGCCTGGATGATTCGGTTCCTGGCTGACCGGATTAGGGGTTAGAGGAACTTTTTTTTTTAGATCTTCCGGCTTGGACTCATCCTCATGGGTCAGCTTATTGGGTATCGAGAGTGCCGGTCGGTTGGGAGCTACGGCGGGACTGAGGTTTTGTGAGATGCCTTGTACGACATCGGCGATTGCTTGTAGATCCGCTAGAGTGCAGATCTGAACCAGGGCGACTTCCAGGAGGATTCGGCTCTGAACACTGTGTTTCATTTTGACGATGGTCTCGTCGAGCAGTTGGATAGCGGATAACAGGGTGGTCAGACCCCAGGTTTGTCCAATACCCTTTAGTTCTGCGAATCGGTTGGTATCCGCTGTACGCATCAATTCAGCAGGAGCTCCGATCGAAACGGTCATCACATCGCGCAGATAGCCGAGAAATTGTTCGGCCAATTGTCCTGGATCGACGCCATCGCCGATGGCATCGTTAAGCTCCGTGATCGCTTTGGCAGCATCCCGAGCTACCATGCATTGAGCAAACGTGGCAAGTCGGGTTTCGTCAGCGGTTCCAAGCATCGCATGGACTTCGGCGACAGAGATGTGTTTCCCGCCGAAGCTGAGCATTTGTTCGAGAAGCGATTGGCTATCGCGCATCGAACCGGCTGCACGTCTGGCGATGACTTTCAAGGCTTCTTCGTCGGCTTGAGTTCCTTCGCTTTCACAAATGAATTTTAATCTATCAAGAATCTGATGAGTGCTGACAGGGGGGAAGTCGTACCGTTGGCATCGGGACAACACCGTGATTGGGATTTTCTCTGGGTCCGTCGTACAAAAGATGAACTTAACGTGCGCCGGTGGCTCTTCGAGCGTTTTGAGTAACGCGTTGAAGGCTTGCGTGGTCAGCATGTGGACTTCGTCGATGATATAGATTTTGTACTTCGCTTGGGTGGGACGTATCGACGCGTTGGATCGCAGTTGTCGGATCTCATCGATCCCTCGGTTGCTAGCACCGTCGATTTCGATGACATCCATATCATCACCGGAATCGATCGCTAGAGCGATTTCCGAGTTTGGGTCGAACCGACCGGTCCCATCGTTGGAGGCGTTAAGAGCTTTGGCGAAAATTCGAGCGGTGCTTGTTTTCCCAACTCCACGGGCACCGGTGAACAGGTAGGCATGGCCGACACGATTGGTCTCGATGGCACGCAATAGCCCTTGAGCTACGGTGTCTTGGCCGACGAGTTCCTCGAAGGTTTTCGGTCGATAGCGGCGAGCAACGACGGTATAGCGACCTGTTGTGGTATCAGCGTTGGCATCGGTGGATTGGATCGGTTCTTCGGCCATCGGGATCCCTTTGGTATGGTTAGCACAGATCCTTGTATTGTTGCTCAGAATGGAATCGAGGAAAATCCCCAACCCAAGACAGAGTTGGATTTCCGGAGGTTAACTTACCCGTGGACCTCCAAAAGGGTGTACAATCCGGGGGTATCTGTTACAGACGGAGAAAGCTCATGACACACGACCCGAACCGACCTGTTGTTTTGACAGACTATTTGACGGACATCGAAGCGCGATTGCTGATCGGGTACTTGGAGGAACTTGGGATTCCTGCATTTCATTCCGGGGTTGGTGGTAGTACGGGTTGGCCTGATGCTGCCGGATATGCGCAAGTGGTAGTTCGGGAAAGCGATTACGATCAGGCCAAGAGGGGGATGGATGAGTTTGTTGCTTACCGGCATCCCGATGGGGCTTAGTCGATGACCCTCAAGGCATGTCATTGCTGTGGAAGAGTCCATCGGATTGGGGATGCCCCATCCGATGCGATCGGTCATGCGTGCACTCGATGCGGGACAACCATTTCGGTTGCACATCGCAGTCAGCGGTCTAGTCAAAGGACTGCAGCAGCAGCGACAGCGGCACTTTTGCTTTTTCCTGCAGCCATATTTTTACCGATCTTGGAGATTGAAAAGCTTGGGCATCGTTACCGCAGCAGTATCGTTGGGGGTATTGTTGAGCTTTACGCACAAGGGAGTTGGTTCGTCGCGACCATTATATTCGCTTTCTCGATTGTCCTGCCGATTTTGAAGTTAGTGACTCTGCTGGAGCTGTGCTTGCTGAGGTGGTTGGAGCACCACCATCGTGCGTGGGCTTATCGAATGATCGAATTTTCAGGTCGATGGAGCATGCTTGATGTGATGCTTTTGGCCTTTCTGGTGATGTTGGTCAAACTATCTGGGATCGTTGAGTTTCATGTAGGACCGGCCGTGATTGCATTTGCAGGCTGTGTTGCGATGAGCATGATCGCTTCGATGCTTTTCGATCCCCATTCGATATGGGGTGATTGAATCAAGATGACAGGAACTCGAACTGCAATAGGATTTTGGGGGGCAACTAGAACTGTGTCGACGAGAACATTGGTCATAATAGGAATTTGGGTTGGCTTCTTGGCTTCGTTTGGAGCCTCTGGATTGGGGCAGGAACCCAAGGGGTCCTCAGAACCTGGCATCGAATCATCCGGCAAAGTGATCAGTGCCGACATCGTCGTCTATGGAGGGACCAGTGGTGGGGTGGTATCTGCAGTGACCGCAGCAAGGCTTGGTAAATCGGTGGTTCTGATTGAACCGACAGGTTTCCTTGGCGGAATGACCACAGGTGGATTAGGAGCTACCGACATCGGGAACAAGCGATGCATTGGTGGTATTTCGCGGGAATTTTACCGAAGGATATTCAAATACTATCAGGAACCCAACCGCTGGACCCAAGAGACACGGGACAAGTACTTCAAGGGCAAGACTGTCAATTCTCAGAACGAGGATTCGATGTGGACTTTTGAACCGCATGTCGCAAGTTTGGTTTTTGATCAGATGATCAAAGAGACATCGGTTCAAGTGGTTTTCAATGAGCGATTGGAGCTCAACGGAGGAGTGGTTAAAAGCGGGCTGGGCATTTCATCCATAAGAATGGAAAGTGGCCGAGTTTACAGGGCCAAGATGTACATCGATGCAAGTTATGAAGGGGATCTGATGGCCAAGTCCGGGGTTTCTTATCACGTAGGGCGCGAGTCCAATGCGACCTATGGAGAGACCATCAATGGGATGCAGATCGCCAAGACAATACACCATCAATTCGTCAAGCCGGTCGATCCGTATCGCATCGCGGGTGATCCAAACAGCGGTCTTTTGCCCAATATCACACCGATGCCACAAGGCGTTGACGGAGATGGGGATCATCGTGTTCAAGCTTACAACTACAGGATGTGTACCACGGACGTTCCAGAGAACATGGTCGCATGGCCAAAGCCGGCGGACTACGATGAGCTCAATTACGAGATCCTGCTGAGAAACTTTGAAGCAGGTGACATGCGGGTTCCTTGGGCTCCTATTTGGATGCCGAATCGAAAAACCGATGTGAATAACAACTTCGCATTCAGTACGGACTATTTAGGAAAGAACTATGCGTATCCTGACGCAGATTATTCCAAGCGCGAGGAGATTATTCAGGACCACGAGCGGTACCAGAAGGGCTTGATGTGGACCCTAGCCAACCATCCGAGAGTACCTGAGTCCATTCGGGCGATTTTTCAGAAGAATGGATTGGCCAAGGATGAGTTTGTCGATAACGGACATTGGCCAAGGCAATTGTATGTTCGGGAGGCCAGGCGGATGGTTTCCGACTATGTGATGTCCGAGAAGAACTGCAAGCGGATCGAAGTCGTTTCCGATAGTGTGGGCATGGGTGCTTACAATATGGACAGCCACAACACCCAAAGATACGTCACTTCAGAGGGAATTGCTCGCAATGAAGGGGATGTGCAGATCCCGACGAAGCCTTATCCGATCTCTAGGAGAAGCATTTGTCCGAAATCCAGTGATTGCGATAATCTGCTTGTGCCTGTGTGCATGTCGGCAAGCCATATCGCTTATGGTAGTATCCGCATGGAGCCTGTGTTTATGGTGCTTGGTCAAAGCGCTTCGGAGATTGCGTGTCTAGCGATCGATCGGAAGGAATCGGTTCAATCGGTCCCTTATGAATTGCTGCATAGACGACTGCTGGACGCTCAGCAGGTACTGGATTTCGAATGATCCTATCTCGATGAGTGATTTATAACGCGGTCCTTGAGCCTACCACTGGCGAATCGCGTGATGAACTTGTTAGTCACGTTGCTCAGGCGATTGTGATAATTCCGAAAGGATTTGCTGGCAGGAGTTCGGTCGGTTGGCTGGGCTTTTTTCGAGCATTTTCATGACTAGATCTGAGAAGTTTTTTGAGATATCAGGATTCATCTCTCTTGGGGATATAGGAGTTTGGTTAGCTAGTGCTGAGAGAGTGGCCATGAGATTGCCGCGATCGAAGGCCCGCGTGTTGGTAGCAAGTTCGTAGAAGACGCAACCCAGGCTGAAAAAGTCCGAACGGTGATCGATGCTATCACCGCAAGCTTGTTCGGGAGACATAAAGGCAGGGGTTCCTATGAATGTCCCAGTCTGGGTTAAACGCATTTCTTCAGCCATGGCGTGAGCCAGTCCCAAATCGATGATTTTGACGTTCAGGCTAGGGCGCTCGATCCACAGATTCTCAGGTTTCAGGTCTCTGTGAATGATTCCAGCATCGTGAATCGCAGAGAGTCCCTTGACCGTTTCGACTGCGATACGGATGGTTTCATGACTTGGCAGGTTTTGA